>NZ_JASHAX010000004.1:0-222741 GCF_047464945.1 Streptococcus mitis
TTGTCGCGTCTTTTTCATAACGTACACTTGGCTCTATTGGCGTAACCACAACCTTAGCCTTGGCTCCATTTCTATTGAAGATTTCTGTTGTCTCTGTTGGAGTTAAGGCACCGGTACTTGCATTGACCGCGTAAGTTATTGTCTTCTTAACAACATCATCGCCTTCTTTAAGGTATTCAACCTCATCTTTAGCTGGGACCTTGACCACTGTCGGTTTTGATGGGACTACTACTGCCGGTTCTTCATGTGGAATGAGGTTACCATCTGTCGGATTCACAGTATAAGTGGTAGTTACTGTTCTAGTGCCTGGAGTACCAGCTACTGTTATTTTTGATCCTCCTTTAGCCTTCGTGGAATCTTTCTCATAACGAACACTTGGCTCTATTGGCGTAACCACAACCTTAGATTTAGCTCCATTTTGTTTGAAGATTTCTTTTTTCTCTGTTGGAGTAAGGGCACCGGTACTTGCATTGACCGCGTAAGTTATTGTCTTCTTAACAACATCATCGCCTTCTTTAAGGTATTCAATCTCATCTTTAGCTGGGACCTTGACCACTGTCGGTTTTGATGGGACTACTACTGCCGGTTCTTCATGTGGAATGAGGCTACCATCTGTAGAATTAACTGTGTAGGTTGTGGTTACTGTTCTAGCGCCTGGAGTACCAGCTACTGTTATTTTTGCTTCACCTTTAGCTTTTGTCGCGTCTTTTTCATAACGTACACTTGGCTGTATTGGCGTAACCACAACCTTAGATTTAGCACCATCTTTCTTGAACACTTCGTCAAGTGTATTTTTAGTAATCTGTCCTGTATCAGGATCTTTCATACTCACAGTTGTTGACTTAATGATGTCATCTCCGCGTTTACTATATACAGCAGTTTCTCCAACTTTTTCTACAGATTTAACTGTTGTAATTTTTTTATCTTGATAACCTGTCCCATCTAAAGAAATTCGTTTTCCAGATATAAACTCTGATCGTCTATTAATCATATCGGCTTCAAAATAAGAACGTGAACTATGACCTCCACTGGTTCGTCCAACATTTATAACAACATCACTATCATTGCTGACACCTTTTCTTATCGTCGAATCATTATCAACAATATAATGAGTCAATTTCCCTGACTTAGCTATTTTTTTGCTATCTAAACCTTTCTGCCAAAAGTCACGACCAGAAACCAAACTTGTCACTACTTTTGGGGCATTAAATGTTGTTCCTTTTTTTAATACATTATTATAAAAGTTTCTATAAGTCTGCTGTTCTTTAGGAGACATGACTCTGCTGTCAGAATATGCCAACTGATAGGCTTCAACCATTGCCCGTTGTACTAAATATCCTCCTAAAGAATGGCCTGTCAAATAAAGATTGGTAATACTCTTATCTTTGGCTAGTTCACGCATGATATTTTCTGCATCTATCCCCTGTTGAGGATTTCCTCCAGTCCCTAGAGTTATATCAGCTCCTATATCTTTCGCATCACTTGTTCCACGAAACGCTAATACTTGTGCAGTTCCATTTGGTAAATATGAGAAATCACTCTTAGTTTCATACAAGACAGCATCTAGTCCACTGGAGGTATGATAACTTTTCTTCCTTTCCCAATAAGGTCCCAATTCCTTATTCATCATCATATACTCATAACGTGGTCTACTGTCACCATTCTTTTTATATAACTCTGATTCTGTTAAGGGTTTCTTATGATCCAGCACTCTATCAATATAATTATCATCACGGTAGGACAATTCCATGAACATAATCATATCGCGCTCACTTACATTCCATTTTAATTTTTCATCTGGCTTTTCTTTACTGTCAATAATACCATCACCATCAGTATCTTCTAATAAGGGATGACTATTATAACCTACATACTTTTTCCCGCCTTTTTCATAAATGTAAAGTTCTTCTTTATCCTTCAAGTAATCATCATCTGTATAAGCTTCTGGACTTAACTGAGGGCCGTTTAATAACAAACTATCAAGCTTATTACCTTCTGAACCGATTACTCCTGCTTTTATTTGCTTAGCATACTCATCAGTTAATTCATACTTTTTAACCTCGGAAGGATTTGATACTGCTCTCACCGCTGGAGTGCTTGATCTGTCTTCACCCGCCACGAAAGCCCCTGTGGGCAAGCTATTATTGCCCATCTCCCCAGATGTCTCAAGTTCTGTAGTCCTTGTAGATATTTTTGGAGTATCCTTTGAAGACGGACTGGAAATATCTCCTCGATTCTCTGACGAACTTTGAGCCTCTTGTTTTTTCTCCACAGTAGGGGTCGAATTCTCCCTTTCAGAATTAGCCCCTATCTCTGTTGCCAAATTATTTTCCGTAGAAGCCAGTACTCCCTGGGATGGTGTAAACAAGGCAACTCCTATCAATACAGAAGCCACTCCAACAGAAAACTTTCGAATCGAAAAACGTTGACGTTTATTAAAAATATCTTTCATTTTACAAACTTTCTTTCTAACTATTTTTTACAAAATAGAGGCTTCTAATATTTTACATAGACAGA
The DNA here is from genome assembly GCF_047464945.1 of Streptococcus mitis. GTDB lineage: Bacteria > Bacillota > Bacilli > Lactobacillales > Streptococcaceae > Streptococcus > Streptococcus mitis_EA. Next base: position 2,518 of record NZ_JASHAX010000004.1, read on the forward strand.
ATACTAAATCTTGACTAAAATTTTAGAGCTTTTCCTCTACTTTGTCCTAAACTATCGCATTGATTTCTAATCATAGAAAATGGATTGCTTAATATTACTAAAATATCAGTAAAATATAAAAAAATGTAAATATTTCACTTCTAACACTGCCATTATACCATAAAAAATCATAACACTCATGTGTTTTAAAAAAGGTTTGTCAAAAAGTCTTCAAAATCAAAAAACGCATAATATCAGGACTTGAAAACCTTGATACTATGCGTTTTATTGTGGGAAAATCTACTTCATTTTCTCCGAGAACTGAGTTTTTGCCCAGTCTCATCAAATCTAGATTTTTTCTTCTTTGATATCAATCACAATTTCTTCTGATTGGTCAAGAGTTTCGGCCTTTTCTTGCCATTGCTCCTTGAGATTATTGAATTGATTTTTTGATGCTTCTGTTGCTTGACGAGCACATGATTTGGCTTGAGCAAGGACACTGTCCACAGTGATTTCACCTGACTCAACCTGTTCTTTGGTTTTAAGAACAAAATCTGTAGCCTGCTCCTTAATCTCTGTCAGTTTTTCACAGACTTGCTCCTTTGCATACTCTGGATCTTCTCTCAAATCATCTAGAAAATCTTGAGCCTGACTGCAAACTTGTTTGCCCTTATCGCTTGTTAAAAACAAGGCAAGAGCTGCACCTGAAACGGTTCCTAAAAGGATTGAGGATAGTTTACCCATAAGAATTCTCCTTTTTTATTTTTTGAAAAATTTACTTGCAAGACGAAGAGCTGACAAACTTGCACCAGTCTTGAGTGTTTTTGAACCAGCTGATGAAGCTTTCTTGCTCAAGACACGCGCATGGTCATTGAGGTCTGAAACAGATAGAGATAAATCTGCAACAGCGCTAAAGAGCGGATCAATTGTTGCCACCTTGACATTGATATCATCTGCCAAGACATTGACCTTAGCCAACAATTCATTGGTGTGATGCAAGGTCACATCCACATCTGAAGTCAAGGTTTTAATTGTCTTCTCCGTTTCATCGATAACACGACCAAGCTTTTGTACAGTGATAATCAGATAGACCAAAAAGACAATCAAAGCAAGGGCTACAAGAATATATGCAACTTCTAACATTTAGTTTTCCTCCTCAGTAAAATAGTAAAGGGCCTTCTTTCGATTTTGATAAAGAATGATAAAAATACCGAGTCCGATAAGGACAACTGACAGCCATTGAGATACTCGAAGACCAAAGAACATGAGGCTATCTGTCCTCATACCTTCGATGACCATACGACCAAAACCATACCAAATCAAATAGAAGGCAGTGATATGACCTCGTCTGAGACTCTTCCATTTTCGTCTCAATATCAAAATCAAGGCAAAGCCAAGTAGATTCCATAGAGACTCATAAAGGAAGGTTGGCTGACGGTAGGTCCCTTCAATATACATCTGGTCACGGATGAAGCCAGGTAGATAATCCAGATTATCCACCGCTGAACCATAGGCTTCTTGATTAAAGAAATTTCCCCAGCGCCCCAAACTTTGGGCAATCATGACGCTAGGCGCCGCAATGTCTAGAAAATCCCAAGTATTGATGAGCTTACGATCAGCAAAGATGTAGAGTACAAGAGCCCCAGTTATCAAACCACCATAAATGGCCAAACCACCATTCCAAATGGCAAAAATCTCACCGACATTCTGACTATAGTAATCAAAACGGAAAATGACATAGTAGAGACGAGCTCCTAAAATAGCCAAGGGAAAGGCTATCAAGATAAAATCTAAAATATCATCTGGTATGATCTTCTTTCTAGGCGCTTCTTTCATGGTCAAATAAACCGCAAGAATCAAACCTGTCACAATACACAAGGCATACCAACGAATGGCTAGAGGACCTAGATGAATAGCAATTGGATCAAGCATGTTGCACCTCGTTTTGAGCAATGAGATTTGTCAAACGTTCTTCGAACAAACGCGTCGCATCAAAGCCCATTTCCTTGGCACGATAATTCATGGCAGCAGCCTCAATCACGACAGAGATATTACGACCTGTTTTAACTGGAATACGAATACGAGGAATGGCTACGCCAGAAATTTCTATTTCCTCTGCATTGTTTCCAAGACGATCAAAAGTCTTATGTGTATCATAGTTTTCCAAATAGACAGCAAGTTGAACCTGTGAAGAATCCTTGACGGCACTGGCACCGTAGAGGCTCATGACATCGATAATCCCAACACCACGAATTTCAATCAGGTGTCTCAAGATTTCAGCCGGTTCACCCCAAAGAGTAATCTCATCCTTGGCAAAGATATCGACCCGGTCATCAGCTACCAAGCGGTGACCACGTTTGACAAGTTCCAGACCTGTCTCACTCTTACCAATTCCACTATCTCCCTGAATCAAGACGCCCATCCCATAGATATCCATCAAAACCCCATGAACACTGGTACGTTCTGCCAAACGAGAATCCAGATAGCTAGATAACTCTCCAGATAAACGACTTGTCGCTGTACGGCTGGTTAAAATAGCAATCTTACATTCTCTGGCTGCCTTTAACATCTCCTCTGGAACCACCAAACCACGGGCCACAATGACCGCAGGTGTCTCAGGTAGAAACATTTTTTTCAAAACTTCATAACGGCTGTTAGAAGGCATGCTGATCAGATAAGACCACTCCTTCATCCCCAAAAGTTGAATCCGCTCTGGCGTATAGTAGTCAAAATAGCCTGTCATTTCAAGACCAGGTCGCGTAATATCCGCTGTATTGATTTCCTTTTCAAGCAATTCTGGTTCGCCATAGACAATGTCTAGTCTAAGCTTTTCAATCACTTCTTTTACTAAAACCGACATCATTTCCTCCTTCAATCGAGTTCTTTTTACTATTATATCAAATTGTCCTTAGAAGTTTCAGATTTTTGCAGGCTTTGAAGTATTTATTTATACTCAATGAAAATCAAAGAGCAAACTTGGAAACTAGCCGTAGGTTGCTCAAAACACTGTTTTGAGGTTGTAGATGGAACTGACGAAGTCAGCTCAAAGCACTGCTTTGAGGTTGTAGATGAAACTGACGAAGTCAGTAACCATATATACGGCAAGGCGACGTTGACGTGGTTTGAAGAGATTTTCGAAGAGTATTAAAAGAAAAAAGACTAGATTTCTCCAGCCTTTCATTTCTAATTAGAATTTTTTACGTTTACGAGCTGCTTCTGATTTACGTTTACGTTTTACAGAAGGTTTTTCATAGAATTCACGTTTGCGTGTTTCTTGAAGAGTACCAGCTTTAGTAACCGCACGTTTGAAACGACGAAGTGCGTCGTCAAGAGATTCATTCTTACGTACTACTGTTTTAGACATTTTTTTCACTCCCTTCAAGTTCAAGATCTATTCTATTTTACACGTAAAGGGAATAATTGTCAAGAAAAAATGCGGTTTAATTTTGATTTTTTCTTCCATTTATACAAGAGTTGAAGGCGTTCAATAGAACATTGCTTTTTATTTTTCAAGTAAGCTAAGCGCTTCTGCATCTGCAATAATAGTCACATCAGGGTGGTTTTGTAGGCTACTTGCTGGTAAGTTCTCAGTCACTGGACCAGACACGGTTCCAGCAATGGCTTCTGCTTTTGATCCACCATAAGCAAAGAGAAGGATTGACTTGGCATCCAAGATGTTTTTAATCCCCATTGAAATGGCTTGGGTTGGAACATCTTCAATCTTGTCAAAGAAGCGAGCATTGGCTTCGATAGTAGACTGATCAAGTTCGACTAGATGTGTTTGACTGTCAAATGGAGTACCAGGCTCATTAAAGCCGATATGTCCATTGCGACCGATTCCCAAGATTTGGAGGTCAACTGGATGGTCAGCCAAAATTTGGTTGTAGCGTTCTACTTCAGCTTCAGCATTGTCCTTAACCCCACGAGGCAAGAAACTTTCTTTAAATGGTTTTTGGTTAAACAAGTTTTCTTGCATGAAGTGGCGGTAAGACTGAGGATTGTCGCCATCAAGACCTACATATTCATCAAGGTTGACACTGGTTAGATTTGAAAAATCAAGGTCACTTTCAACGATTTCTTTGTAAAATTCAAGCGGGCTGCTTCCTGTCGCAAGTCCCAATGTTTGAGCACCATTAGCCAATTTTTCCTTCAAAATCTCAAAAGCAACTTTTCCACCTTCAACTTGGTTTTCAACTTTAATAACTTTCATCTTTTCATCCTCCATTTCTATCTATATTTATTATATGGTATAGACCAATTTTTGTCAAGTGAAAACGATTTAATTTCTAAAAAAAGAGCGTCCACACTTGAAACATGTTATAATGGATAAGATTAGAACTTAGAAAGAATGAACAGATATATGAATACAGCTGATTTTGATTTCCACTTACCTGAGGAATTGATTGCCCAAACACCCCTTGAAAAACGAGATGCCTCTAAACTCCTCATCGTCAACCGTGAGACGGGAGAAATGCAGGATAAACACTTCCACTCTATTATTGACATGCTGGAACCTGGTGATGCCCTTGTCATGAACGACACCCGCGTTCTCCCTGCTCGCCTCTATGGTCAAAAAGAGGAGACAGGAGGCCATGTGGAACTTCTCCTGCTAAAAAATACTGCTGGAGATGAGTGGGAAGTTCTGGCTAAACCTGCTAAACGCCTCAAGGTTGGCACTCGTGTTAACTTTGGTGATGGTCGTCTCAGCGCTGTCGTGACGGAAGAATTGACCCACGGGGGCCGTATTGTTCGCTTTGAATACCAAGGAATTTTCCTAGAAGTCTTGGAAAGCCTGGGTGAAATGCCTCTGCCACCTTATATCCACGAAAAACTGGATGACCGTGAACGTTATCAAACCGTCTACGCCAAGGAAAGTGGCTCTGCTGCTGCACCGACTGCTGGACTGCACTTCACCAAAGAACTGCTGGCAGAAATCCAAGGCAAGGGTGTTCATCTAGTCTATCTGACTCTCCATGTCGGACTCGGAACCTTTAGACCCGTTTCTGTGGACAATCTAGACGAACACGAAATGCACTCAGAATTCTACCAACTTTCTGAGGAAGCAGCTGCCACCCTTCGCTCTGTTAAGGAAAATGGTGGTCGCGTTATCGCTGTCGGAACCACTTCTATCCGCACATTGGAGACTATTGGTTCCAAGTTTGATGGGCAAATCCAGGCAGATTCTGGCTGGACCAATATCTTTATCAAACCTGGATACCAATGGAAGGTTGTCGATGCCTTTTCAACCAATTTCCACCTACCAAAATCAACTCTAGTCATGTTGGTTTCTGCCTTTGCAGGCCGTGAATTAGTCTTGGATGCCTACCACCATGCCATCCAAGAACACTACCGCTTCTTTAGTTTTGGCGATGCCATGTTTATCTATTAATTTACATAATCAAAAAACGCATATTATCAGGCATTATAAAAACTTGATAGTATGCGTTTTGTTATGGATAAAAATTGAGTTAATTTTTTCTCAAGCTCGAATCTTTCAAATTCTGGACACTGGCATTGATCACCGCACCGACAATCAAAATCTTAGCGATGAGAATAAACCAGAACATCATGACCACAACGACAATAGAACTGAAAAAACGGACGTCCACTAGGTGATTGACATAATTGTTAACATAGACTGAAAAGATATTGAGCAGTAAGGCCAGAGTCAGCATGACAAAGGCACTACCCGGCAATACAGAGCGAATTCGTCGGACCTTAACATTAGGCAGGAAATAATAAAGCATGACCAAGATTGCAAAAATCAAAGCATAGACCAAAGGGCCTGTTAGGTCTTGCAGATAATCAAAGAGAGGACTATCCGATTTCCAGTAACTTTTGATAAGGTTGAGAAGCATGCGACCAAAAACACTCAAAAATAGAGCCAAGGCAAAGAGAATCTGTAAGCCAAAACTGACAAACAAACTCATGAGTTGATGAGAAATCATCCCACGATTTTTTGCTACTCCGTAAGCTTTATTAAAGGCTTTCTGTAGGAAATTCATGGATTTTGAAAAGGTCCAGAGGGCTGACAAAACCGCAAAACTCAATAAACCCGTTGACGGTTGGGTCAGCACTTCTGTAATAATCTTTGCGACCACATCATACATGGTATCGGGCAAAAATTCATTGACAACCTTTAAAAAATTAGAAACTGGAATTTGAAAATAAGGAAGGATATTGACCACCACCAAAAGCAGAGGAAAAATCGAAATCAACCAATAGTAGGCTACTGCGACACTGGTCAACTCACTATCTGATGCTTGATAATAATGCAAAAAGGCTTTTACTAAAGGCTTGTCTATCAGCTCTTTCCACCACTTTTTCATGTCACACTCCTTCACTTACAATCTTGATTAATTTCTTCTTACCAATTCCACCATATCATAAGGCAGGGTATTGGCAGCTTCCTTCAAGGAATAGTTCTCTAAGTTATTCACATTTTGTCGTAACTTCTTGGCGTACTTGGTTGTAATCAATCGTTTCTCTTCATATTCGAAAATCAACTTGCGCTCTAAGTAATACCCTCTCAGCATCTCATCGATATTGTTGGGCTTGATACGATTGATAACCCGTTCCACAAAGGCACCACTGGTGATAATATCTGTTTCACGAAGACGAGAATCCTGCATGAAGCTGATCAAAGAACTCTTATAAACCCCTTTTAGGTTCTCCAAACTTTCGATAATCATCTCTGTATTTTCTAGATAGAGCTCTGCTATTTGGTCATAGTCAAGAGCTCTGAGTTTCTGTGATTCTTCATTTTTCCAACTGCGGAAGGTCTTGCCAAGAGTAAAGACTTCGTGAAGGAGAAAACGTAAAATCCGCAAGGAAACAAGGAAATAATAGGTCAATCGTGACGCAAACTTACGATTGATACTTTGTTCCATGTTTTTCAAATATCGTTGGTAAACTCGATAGGCACGCTCACTCATCTTGTCCTCTTCATAAGCCTGTTCTAAACCATCACTTTCAATACTGAGGATGAGAAGTTTTAAGGCCTCCCAGTCTTCTTGAGCTCCCTTATTTTCTTGACTCAGGATGAGATTTTCAATACGTCCATGATAATTGTCAATAGCTGCATAGAGGGGAAGTTTATTTCTGGTACCTTCCAACTCTTTTTCCAACTCTAGTGTCACTTCATTTAAAATGGCGATATGCATGAGATAATCCTTGCTTTCTTCCTGTTCGTCAGAAAGATGAGGCAAGACCACGAGGCCTGTTAAAAAGCTTACAAGCGTCACACCTGCAACAAGGAAAAGCAAGAGAGGATACTTCTGTTCTAGATTACTTGGTATCAGAAGGATTGTAGCAATCGACACCGTTCCCTTGACACCTGAAAAGGTCAAAAGAAGCATGTCCTTCATATACTTATTTAGCTTTTTCTTGAGACGTCTAGTCCTATAGGCATAATAGCCATAAATCATGACAAAACGAATAGCAAAGAGGACAAAGGTAAGGGCTATAAGAGATCCCAATAAAAGTAAGGGATTATAGATTGGATTGGTCAAGATAGGCTCTGCTATCATTTCCAGCTCCATCCCTAAAATCACAAAGACAGAACCGTTGAGCATAAAATTCACTGTGTGCCAAACCGTCTCGGTCACCGTATCCACTTGAGCTTCAAGGAGCGTAATTTTCTTAAAACGGCTTGCCTTTAAAATCCCAGCAACCACAACGGCAATAATCCCTGAAACATGGACTTCTTCTGCCAGGAAGAAGGTTACCAAGGGCAAACTCAATTCCAGAAGGAGCTCACTAGCAATATCCGTTGCTCTCACACTTAGCAAGAAGCTATGGAGGAAACGGTTGGTCATGGCTGTTAAAAAGCCAATCAACAAACCGCCTAGGATTGAAAAGATGAGCGAACTGCTAGCTTGCCCAAGGGAAAAGGCTCCAGTTGTCCAGGCTGTCAAGGCTACCTGAAAGGCAACCAAACCTGATGCATCATTCAAAAGTCCTTCACCCTTAAGGATATTAGACACGCGCTTTGGAAAGCTAAACCGCTCCGAAAGAGAGGCAAAGGCCACCAAATCCGTAGGGCCAAGTGCCGCCCCAACAGCCAAGCAAGCTGCCAAGGGAAGGCTGAGCCAAAGAAGATGGGCCAAGCTACCCAAACTCAGGGTCGAGATGAAAATCACTGGAAATATGAGGTAAACAATGATTCGCCAGTGTTTTAAAATAGCTGTAATGTCCGCTTCTTCCGACTCTCTGAAAAGTAAGGGCCCGATAACCAGTGCCAAAAACAACTCTGTATTGAGGTGAAAGTCGGTATTGGGTAAAAAGAGACCAATCACAATTCCCAAAAGAATTTGCACCAAAGGGAGAGGCAAAAAGGGCAGGAGCTTATTGGTTGTACTTGAGACAATCAAGACCAGTAAAAATAGGATGAGGTAAATCAGTAATTCCACGCACGACCTCCTTAATCTTTTTTACAACAGGATTCAAACATCTCCTTCTGCTCTTTGATTTTTTGGTCAATCTTGGAACAATCTTTGTGCTCAATTTTTCTCTGGCACCGTTCCATTTCAAGAGCAACTAATTTTTTCTTGATTTTAAGCATTTTTTTGCTCATGTGTGCTTGGTCTAACACACCCACCGCTCGTTCGTGGTGGGTTGACTCGACAAAATTCTGGCGCATGGCATCCAGCTTTTCACGTAGGTATTGTTTATCCATGTCTATATCTCTCTAATTTTTCAATCATCACTAAAAATGGCGGGTTATTAACTTGGTTCAGGGTTCGGTAAATGGTAGCTGTGTACTCCTGTTGGTTCAACTGGCTAACAAAATCCAAGACAGCATCTTTCTCGAGGTCGCCTCCATCATGACCATAGTAGATCATAATGGCAATTCGTCCACCTTTGACAAGCAAATGACACAGTTTTTCTAATGCTTCAATCGTTGTCTGAGGTTGGGTGATGACAGACTTATCAGCTGATGGCAAATAGCCCAGATTAAAAATCCCTGCCTTGGCTTCTGTCACAAACTGGTCCAGTGTCTCATGGCCTTGCAAGATTAACTGGGCATTTGTCATTCCAGCTTGGTTCAAACGCTCTTGGGTCTTTTCCAAGGCTTGCTCCTGAATATCAAAGGCATAGACTTTCTTAGCTAGTTTGGCTAAAAAAAGCGTGTCATGGCCATTTCCCATAGTCGCATCCACTACGATATCCTCTTTTGTCACTACCTCAGCCAAAAAATCATGTGCCATTTCAAGTGGTCTTTTCATTTTCAAACTCCTGTTTTACAGCCTTGCATCCTTGAACACTTCCACGACGTCGCATTTCAGTTTCAATAGCATTTAGCACTTCCCATTTATTGAGGCTCCACATAGGCCCAATCAGCATATCTCTAGGTGCATCTCCTGTGATTCGATGGATGACAATGTGCTTGGGAATGATTTCCAGTTGGTCACAGATGACCTTAACATATTCGTTCTGGCTCATCAACTGCAAACGTCCCTCGTGGTAATCTCGTTGCATACGCGTATTGGTCATCAGATGAAGCAAATGCAGTTTAATTCCTTGAATATCGTTATCCGTGACACAGCGACGGACATTTTCAATCATCATCTCATGGGTTTCACCAGGCAAACCGTTGATCAGATGAGAAACAATCTCAATCTTTGGATACTTTCTCAAACGCTTGACCGTTTCCACGTACAACTCATAGGAATGGGCACGGTTAATCAGGTCAGAGGTTGCTTCATAAGTGGTCTGCAAGCCCAATTCAACCGTCACATGCATGCGCTCCGACAACTCAGCCAAATACTCGATAGTTTCGTCTGGTAAACAGTCTGGGCGCGTTCCAATATTGATTCCTACTACACCTGGCTCATTGATAGCCTGCTCATAGCGCTCTCGGATGACTTCCACCTTTTCATGGGTGTTGGTAAAATTTTGAAAATAAACCAGATACTTCTGAACATCCGGCCACTTACGGTGCATAAAGTCAATTTCCTTATAAAATTGCTCACGGATAGGCGCATCCGGTGCCACAATGGCATCTCCAGAACCAGAAACCGTACAAAAAGTACAGCCCCCATGAGCCACAGTTCCATCACGATTGGGACAGTCAAATCCCGCATCAATAGGGACTTTAAAGGTCTTTTCTCCAAAGAGTTTTCGATAATAATCATTCAAGGTATTATAAGATTTCATAACTTTCATTATAACAAAAAACACCCACAATCTCAAAAGCCTGACTTTCCTATAAATTCCTCTGTTTCTCGTTTCCATTAGCCTTTTTTTATGATACAATATGGGTATGATTTTAATGAAATTAGCATCTATTTTATTATTGATACTGACCTTAGTCGTCTGCATTATCATAACCAAACTTTTTAGATTAAAAAAACTAGGACGAAACTTTGCGGATTTGGCTTTTCCAGTCTTGGTATTTGAGTACTACCTGATCACAGCTAAAACCTTTACCCATAATTTCCTCCCTAGACTAGGCCTAACCCTCTCAGTCCTAGCCATTATTCTCGTTTTTTTCTTTCTTTTGAAAAAACGCAGCTTTTACTATCCTAAATTCATCAAATTCTTCTGGCGTGCAGGATTCTTATTAACCCTTGTCATGTATATTGAGATGATTGTTGAATTGATGGCTCAGAAATAAAAAAATGAAATCAAAAACACCTCAATCAAACTAAAATACAGTGATTGAAGTGTTTTTTCTTTATATCTTTTTTAATAATTCTTATACTCAATGAAAATCAAAGAGCAAACTAGGAAGCTAGCCGCAGGCTGTACTTGAGTACGGCAAGGTGAAGCTAACGTGGTTTGAATTTGATTTTCGAAGAGTATTATTTTCCTCCTTTATCAGGAAAAAGGTAACCAATACCTACACAAGCCAGCACACCTGCTCCAATGACTAAGCCACTTGAAATTGGCAACAGGTCCAAAATTGCATTTGCGATGACGAAGGCAATAATGAAACACATCAGACTAGCCTTGTAATCCTTTTTCAAAAGATTCTCTAGAGTGAAATAGAGGAACAAACCTACCGGAATCAGTGACCAGAGGTTGACATCCAAATTTGGCCAGCCAACAGAACCAAAATACACTACTGTCGCTGCTGCTATTAAAAATACAATCCCCAATAATTTTTTCATTTGTTTATCTCCAATTTCGTTTTTAGGAACTTGAGTTATCTGATATTGATACCTCACGTCCCTTACAAAAATCATTATAGCAGAGGTCAGTTTCAAGAACAAGTTCTTTTGCCTATCTGGTCTCTATCTCGGTCTAAGTGGTTGAATAATAGCGATAAAATAAGGAATCAGGTAAAACAAATAAAAAGGAATTAAGCAACCAAACGCTACTTAATTCCTTGAAATTGTCTCATCACCTCTATTAGCCTTTAAATTTTGATAGACTCTATTTTCTAATCAATGTGACCAATATTGTCAATACTAACCCTTTCAATCAATTTATTAGTTATAGAAACTAAATCCATTAATAAATCCAAAAAGGGTATCAATAGTAAAGTAAACTAAATAATTGAGTTATAAATAGCTATTTTCACAAAACGGTTTCATCATTATACTATCTCAGTACACAAACCATTTTTCTATATCTTTTGTCTTAATCTTGATCTTTTTTCTTTAATCCAAGAAATGCACCTAAGGTAAACATTATTCCGGCAACCAATGACGTAAAGCCTTCGCTAACTGTTCCGGTTTTTGGCAACCTATCATTGTTAGTAGTTGATTTACTATCAATATTGGTATGTTTATTATCTATGTTCTCTGGTTCATTAAGATAAACTTCCTTCTTATTTTCATCAGGAACTGTAACTTTGACATCCTCAGTTGAATCAGATCTTTGACTTTCATCTAATTGACTATAATTTACTTGTACAGGAACTGTAGTTTTGACATCTTTAGTTGAATCAGATTTGTGTGAATGATTTTCTCTTTGTAAATCCTCTTTTCTGTGACTTTCATCTAATTGATTATGATTTGCTTGCACCTTATCTTTCTTTTTGGATACATCAAAAGTAGGTTTATTTTCCTCCTCCTTTTTCTCCTCTATTTTCTTGAATACAGGTTTTATAAGGGTATCTTTTGATAGATTAAGAACATAGCCAACGTCTTTTTTCCCTTCGACACCAGAAATTTCCCAGCCATCAAATTGATATCCTTTTTCTAATTCTCCCTTATAGACAGGTAAAATAAAATCTTCTTCCGACACTATCGTTGAACTCATTTCTTTTCCATTTTGAATGGTCACAGTCACCGTATGAGGTTTTAATTCGCTCACCTCTCCCGTATCTTTGTTTAAAATGAATTCTTTTACGGTCGTATTTCTTGCAAAATCTTTTACAACAATCTTAATGTTTAGTGTCTTATCTGTTAGTTGTTTAATATCATCAAATGATTTATATTCTTTTCCATTTACATAAATATGTTTGTCTTGAATCTCACCATCGAATCCATTATTTCTTTTATCATTGATGTTAAAGACTACAGATTTGCCATCAGCATATTCAATACTAGTATTTCCCTTAGGATCAATGTTTACTTCTGGTTTAACATTATCATATAAAAATTGATAGTGTACTCCAACCGCTTTCGCATTCAAATCGCTATAGCCAGTTTTAAGATAAACATTTCCATCCATATCTGTTACCTTATCTGGGAATCCGTTTGCTTTATAGTCTTTCATTCCCCAGTCCATGATGTCACCGTCTTTAACATTAAGCTTAACGTTAAAATCTCTAGTGTTATCAATGTGTAAATCTCCGTAGATTAAATAATTATCTACAACCGATTCATTAACTCTCAACTCCCAGTTAAAACCACCCTTATCAGAAATCTTACCTCTTAAATAAAATTCTGGATTTCGTACATAAATTTTATTAGATTTAGATGGATTAAAGTAGTTCTTGTCCATTGAAAGGTTTACTGGTTTTGCATCAATAAATAACGTAGAGCCATCTTCTTTTATAGCTTCTACATTGGACTTATCCTCTCCAGTGTACTCTTTATCATCTTTACCGAATAATACCAGTTTAGAAGGATCTGTCACAAGATTTCCATCTTTATCGATTGCTTCCCCTTTATCATTCATCTTAAAGGTAAACACTTGATACCTTACAATGTTAAAGCCGTCCAAAGCCGACATTAATACTGATTGAGTACTTCTTCCATCTTCAACATTTCTACTATCAGCATAAATTATTTTTTCTGAAAGAACTCTTAGATTAGGATTGGCCTTTTGTATTTTTGCTATATCTTCCTTGCTATAGACTCCATTTCCTTCTAACATATCCGTTTTTCCAGGATTATAGGTAGTCACTTTTAGTGCATAGCCTTTTCTTATAATGATGTTATCCTTTAACAGATATTGTTGTTTTTCTGAATCAGAATAGATTTTACCAGATTCCATTTCAGTTAAATTATTTGGTTTATTCTTTGAAAGATCTCCTTCTCCTAATTCTATTATATTCCCATAACTTGATGCATATGGATATTCTGTTTTAGTTTCCTTATTTTTTTCAGGCATTCTAATCTTCGTTTCAGCTTTTATCTGATCATCATCTTTAACAAAGAATCTCATATCTCCTGCAAAAGCTAATCCATCCACAATATCATTAATATTAGCGTATAAATCAAATGTCATCGTTTTTGAATGGGAATCATACTTGGTCGCTTTGATTTCTATAGATTTATAGTTATTTCCATAATATACCTTGGCATTTTTAGACACATTACTTATCTTTCCAAGAATTTCAAAGTGTCCATCTTTAGACGGGCTTAGAACACCATAAATTTTTGATTTTATTTCGTCAAGTTTTTCAGTTTCATATTCTAAGGCACTACCATCGTCATAAGCAATGATATTTCCCTTATCATCGTATTTATAATCGTATTCTTCTGTTCTCTTACCAGTTTCACTTGTAAAGTCATCAACTTCTCTAAATTTCTTTTTAATGAGTTTCTTCAAGTCTTTACTTTCAAACTCTCTAATTGTTGAAATAGTTTTATGAATAGTCAAGCTAGATTTTTCTTCGATAGACTCTTCATTGTCTTGATGATTTTCTTCCTCAGTTGTATCTTTTTTAAGACTATCCTCTTTTCTATTTTCTAAATTTTTAAATTTAGATTCGGAAATCTCGCCAATCTTTTGGTATTTAGATGAATCTTGATCAGGATCTACTAGATAATAGGAAATCATCCCCTTTTCATCAGCATGATCAGCAAATTTAATTCTATGAATCTTTGTGAAATTGCTAGAGCCATCTAGTGCAATGACTTCAATGATTTTTCCTCTTAAATCTCCTGCACCATTAATTTCATAAATGGTATTTCCGTCTTTGTCAAGTTTCCTATTTCTTCCTTGACCCTCACCTGCGTAAGTTACTTCAAGATTTTTCTCAACTTCTCCATCTTCATTAACCAGAGCGGCGCCTGCATACCAAACTTCGTTGGCAATCTCGTCAAATTTTTCAGGATGTTCTTTTTGATCTCTCGCAAATAGGGTTTCATTCTTGTATTGATCTTTTACCTTGTGATAAGTATCCTTTGTGATCAGCTTAATTTTTTCAGGATTTGAAAAATCAACCGAAACAATCTTAGGGGCTGTGTTATCAATTTTTACAGGAATATAGGAAACCTGCCATGGGTAATCTTTAGTTAATCTATATTTAAATTTATAGAAATATTGACCTTCTGCAATTGGTTCAAATTGACCTCTTATCCTAGTAGCTGGATCTTTGGTATCCTTGCTTTCTGGTGCATTTTCTTCTTTCCCTCTAGGATTATAGATGAGTCCATCCCATTTCAAGTCGCCCCAAACTTTTAGCTTAGAAGATTTGATTCCCTTTGCATCATTTCTTTTAGAGTTTAAAATTCCTTTAACAAAGTGTTCTCTCGAAATGACTTTTAAGTCAATTTGATTTTCTCCCTCTTTATTTGTATTTACTATTGAAATCATTCCTTCTTCTGCACTTCTTAATACAAGTGGAGAAGGTGTTAATCCTCTCTCAAGTTGAGCATCTTGAGGATTTCCATTTGAATCTAAAGGATAAATTTTAGCAATATTAGAACCACTTGATGATGGTGCGTTGATACCTTCGTTATTGAAAGCAAATAATTCTGGATTTTGATCTAGGGATGTTGTATTTTTATCTTTTCTATTTTGTATAACTCCTGCTGGATTAAATTTATCTATACCATGTTCTCCACCAATTCCCTTATTTAAGGTTCCTGGAATTTTTGGTTTACCATCATCATCATAACCTTCCATTGTTTTTGATTTTGAACCTTCTTCCCAGGCCCATTTATCAAGGATTGGTTCCTTATTCCAATCCCCAGCAAATCCCATTAGAGGCATCGATAAAGAAGGTTGGAAATTTGTTTTCTTCCCATTGGAGTTTAGAGCTTCCATTTCTTCCACTGACTCAAAATGAATAAATGATTCTACAAATTTATTTTTATTTTTAGCCTCTCCAACGTTTATAACCGCATTTAAATCAAAACTAGAATTTGGGCTTATAGTAAAAGTATCATGCTCAAATGTAATATTTGCATCTTTTACTTTCTCTGGGTGAATTTCTGGAACAATTTGCTTCCCATCTGGAGATTTTTCATCTTTGTATGTTTCATCCAGTTTTAGTCTATCAGTTAGAGCATCTGTAGTTACCGCTGATGCTGAAGCTTTAAAGGTTAAAGGTCTGTTTGATGTATTGTGAAGCTTAATTGTAAAGTATTTTTTATCTCCTTTTATTTCTTTAAGAGAAATAGAACCATAAGAGTTTACCAAACCTTTAGAATCCGTGTTTTTAAAAGTAGCTACAACTTCATTTCTCAAAGCATTGGCCACATTAATTAGCCCTGCTCCCTGTTGTCTAGGTGATGCAAAGTATTGACTTTTTTCTTTCCAAGAAGTTGCATCCATCATAGGCCGTGCAGTATTTTGTAGGGCAATTTTTGTAAGACTTGTAAGGTCTATTTTGTCATCTCCCTTAAGATTTTTCAAGGCAGGTCTTTCAAGCATTTCCTTTAACTTTGGTCTAATCAAAACAGTAGAAGCTGCCACGATTGGAGTTGCCATACTAGTCCCTGACATATAACCATAAGTTGATTTCCCATTAATGACATTGAGAGTGGATTTAATATTTTTACCTGGTGCTGAGACATCAGGCTTTAAAAGCAAATCTGTTCTCGGTCCCCAAGATGTGGATCCTGCTGGGACTATAATATCTTCTTTATACAATTCTTTGTCTGTGTCAGGTGCAAACTTAAAGTCAATTTCTTTTTCATCACCTACATTCGGTTTATTAGAATTATAGCTTGCCATATCAATTGGATAGTATTGCTCCAATTTATCTTTGAAATCTTCCTTACTATTTCTTTTAACCTCAGTTTTTTTATCAGGATTAATCATGTTCCATAGCTTTACACCATCATCTCCTGAAATTGAGAAAACTTGACTTTTAGTCCCTTCATCCGCTTCATATCCCATGGCTGGAAGCTCTGTCCAATTATCTCTATTGTAGTAATTGACAGTATTTACAACCATAATGGCGCGTGCGCCCTTATCCGTTGCTCTTTTAAAAGCATCTTTTAAATCCTTGGTATAAATTCGATCCATTACTGCAATTTTGCCCTTAAGATCCAATCCTATCAAATCTTTGTCTTGACCTTTGCCTATATATACAAAGTTTAATTTACTAGGAGCTTTTGAACCGTCTTCATTTGTTGTGATTTTATTCTTATCGAAAAAGGCCCCTATATTTCTGTATTTAAAATTTTCTCCACCTATGTTGACTTTATCAAACTCAACTGTCTGATTTTTAGCAGAAGCGACTGCTATCGCATCTTCATGTGCTGCAGTTCGCGTTACATTTCCAGTATCTGTCATTTTCAGATTATTATTTGCCACTAAATCCCATGAAGAACTTGAAGCAGAAGTCGCATAGTTACCCGTAGCTACAACCATTGGAATGCCTGCTTTTCTTAACGCTCTAATAGCTTCCCAATATTTCTCACCTACAAGACCTGTTCCTGTAAAGCCAGATGATACCGAAACAACATCGACATTGTGTTTGATCGAATCTTCAATAGCATGAAACATTGTTTCATCTCCTGCGAAGCCAGATCCTGCGTCAGAGTACATTTTATAAGAGAAGATCTGTGCATTAGGAGCAATTCCATCTATTCCGTTAAAGTTTTTAATATCTTTTTCAGTATCATTTCCCGCAAGAATCCCTGCAATATGCATTCCATGTGGATCAAAATAATCGCTTCCATCATCAGCTTTTTCTACAGTGATTTTACCACCATTATAATAATTGAAAGCATGAGGGATTTTATCACTCAACCAGAAATTTTTATCAGTACCTTTTAAGTCTTCTTTTTTGAATTTCATTGAGCCTTTAGCATCATCATCAATCCTCATGGCCTTATGCCTATAATCTGTCCCGGTATCGATATTTGAAATGACCATACCTCTACCATCAAAATTTTTACCAAATGGAGCATTGATAGATTTTAGGTAATCAATTGCCTCTTCAACTCCAATTTCCTTCCTAGCATGATTCATCATTGGCTGGACTTTTTGTGATCGTTCAACCGATGAGATACCTTCTATTAGTTTAATTTTGTCCAGATTATCTGGAGTTGTTTCTATTGCAACACCATTAAAAACCGTATCATAAGTATATAAAACTTTTGTATCCTTAAGATTGGATAATTCCTTGATTGCTTTTTCTCCAGATTCCTTATCTTTAAATTCAGCAATATAGACAAGTTTATCCTCTTTTTGGGGACTTTCTGGGTCTTTACTTGCAGACGAGTCTGCATTATCTCCTTGTGATTGATTGGAATCTTCTTTTTTGCTTGTTGCTTTTTCGTTATTAGTTTTATTATCTATCACAGATTCTTTACTAACAACTTCTTTTTCCTCAATAAGCGTTGTTTTCTTCTCTTCAGTATCCTTTGAAGTTTCTATAGCATTATGAACATCTTCAAGTTTTTCTTTGTTTTCTTTTTGTTTATCTACTACTTTTTCTTTATCAGAGATAGTTAAAGCATCTTCAGAGCTAGATGTGTCTGCTAAAACTACCTCATTAGGGACATATGCTGCTAAAATAACTGCAGCTGTGGTTAATGACAATACTGTACTTTTTTTCATTTTAATTCCTTACATATTTATTTAACTTCCAATAGATAGAAAACTTTAACTTTGCTAGCCTTTGTTATAAAAAGTTTTACTAAGTATTATCTAGGAAATAGAGTAGTACATTTATATATAATTGTTAGCTCTCCATAAAAATAGTATATCATTTAAAAAATTTAAGTCAAGAAAAATTAATATGCGTTAATTTATTTTTTAACACGCGTTAAAAATATATAGTCAAAAACTTTCGTAGTTAGCTGGGGTATATTATCAGAATATTCACACCATCAAAAATAGTAGCAATCAACTTAAAGCACTAGAAGAATCACAAAATCAAACACCATTGATGAAATATCAGCGCTATTAAACAATATAAATAACCGCTAAGAACAAGGCTTAACGGTTATTTCTACATATCTATTTTTTCAAATCTTCAGTCATATCTTCACCTGTGACCTAGACTTTCCGAGTGTCTTCTCTAGCAACTAATACTCAATGAAAATCAAAAAGCAAACTAGGAAGCTAGCCGCAGGTTGCTAAAAGCACTGCTTTTAGGTTGTAGATAGAACTGACGAGGTCAGTCACATATATACGGCAAGGCGACGTTGACGTGGTTTGAAGAGATTTTCGAAGAGTATAAGCTAAATCGGCGATTACGCTTACAATATAGCACTCTGAGAATAGGTATCAAGAAATTTTCATCTCTATTAAAAAAAGCCTGTCCTGAGACAAGGCTTTGATGATATCTATGCTAAGAACCCGCACTTTCGTAGGCATCTAAGCCCCTATCCCAAAGTTTAAGGGAAATAACAAAGAAGATGAGGGAAATCAACATCAAACCTCCGATGTTAAAGATTACATCCTTGTCCTGCAAGAAATAGCTGGCAGGATAGTAGGCCGTAAAGGCAAAAGGCACGATAAAGCTAATCAACCAACGAAGAAGCGAATTGTAAATGGAAATCGGGTACTTGGCAAAGTCATTGAACATATAGAAGATGTAAATCATGGCGCCTGATTGCTTGGTCCAAAAAGCAATACTAGCTGTCGCGATTTTAAGAGAAGTATAAATCAAGGTCGCAAAAGGAATACAAACTAGGAAAAGCAGGAATTTTGGAAGAGTCCAAGCAATGCTGGTCACTGTTGTTCCCAGTAGAATACCACCGACCAAGAGTTCGCCCAAGGCATCAATCTGAAAGGTCTCAACTAGAATGTGAAAGAGAGGATTGATGGGACGAGTCAAATACTTGTCAAACTCCCCTTTTCGCACCAAACGTTGCCCCAGAGCCCAAAGATTGTCAAAAAAGAGATGATCCAATCCCTTAGGAATCAAGGAAAAACCATAAATAAAGGCAATTTCTTGAAAGGTCCAACCTTCTAGGGATGGAATATGTTGAAAGATGACGTTGAGAAATAAGAGGTTCAGGCCTTGAGTCAGAAAGACTCCCAAGACACCAACCACAAAATCGACCTTGTATTCCATGATTTGTTTGATGTACTGTCTGATAAAAATCAGATGCATGCGTTGATATTTTTTCATACTAACCTCCTTGAATGGTGATAAAGGACTGGACCCGTTTCCAAATCAACTGAGACAAGCCCACCATCACTAAGAGCCAGAAAAACTGCAAAGCGAGCGCCTGAAGAATCTGATTGGCATCGTATTTCCCAACGATAATCATGACCGGAGTGTAAATCAAGGATGAAAAAGGCAGGAAGGACAGAATATCTGCAACAACCTTTGGAAAGAAAGCCAAGGGAATCAAACTTCCAGACATAAAGGCCACCAAGGAAGTCTTTAGTAGATTGGACCCCCAAAGATTTTTAAATACAAAGGCTGAAAAACCAAAACAGATATTAAAGAAAAAATTAATCAGATAGGCCAGCGTCAAGCTAAAAAGATAGAGTACAGTTAAGCCCAGCACTTCTACAATACCTTGCCCCGATAAGACTTTCATCAAGACAATGACACTTAAAAATGGAAGGCCAACACTGATAAAAATTAACCACTTGGACCCAAGCTCAGTAAAGAGATAAGAGGCCGCAAAATGCACAGGTCGCAACAAGCGCATGATAATGGAGCCATCCTTGACCTCCTCCCCAATCATAAAGGAAGAATCTGACCTAGTAAGAAGATTGGTCACAAAACTCATGATAATGTATAGGGTGATATCCGCCATACTGAAGCCCTGAATTAAAGACTCCTGAGAGGAATCAAAGACAGCCTTCCAGAGATAAAAGGCCACAAAAGCCCCCATGACATCGCCAATCCGATAGAGAATAAAGTTGACTCGATAGGTAATCAATTCCTGAACACCTGCATTGATAAAGGGTTTATAACGTCTCCACAATTTGACCATCTTAGAGCTCCTTTCGATAGAAGCGGCGGATAATATCTTCAATATCCGTATCCATCATCTTCAAATCGCGGATTTCAAAATCAGACAGGGTTTGCTTAATAATATCAGCCGATTGGTAGCGAGAACTATCGAATTCAATGTTGAGGCTATTCCCCTGTCTATCAACGGTCATATCAGGCAATCCTTCATAGTGAGAGACGAGATGACTTTGATCTGGTAGCAGTTCAAAGGAGAGCGTCTTCATCTTGCCAAAGGTTTCCTTGAGTTGGCTCACCGTTCCATCAAAAATTTCCTGCCCCTTGTCAATCATAAAAATCCGATCACAAAGTTGCTCAATGTCGCTCAAGTCATGAGTGGTCAAGAGAATGGTGGTTTCTTCCTCCTGATTGATCTGGGTAATAGCCCGACGAATGTTATCCTTGACCGAAACATCCAAACCAATGGTCGGCTCATCTAAAAAGAGAACCTTGGGATTGTGAAGCAAAGAAGCTGCAATATCCGCCCGCATGCGCTGTCCCAATGAAAGAGTCCGCACGGGGTCCTTGATAAAGTCCTTCAAATCCAAGACTTCATTCAAAAAATCCATACGCTTATGAAAGAGCGAGTCTGGCACGTCGTAAATCTCCTTTAAAACCGTGTAGGTCTCTTGCAGAGCCAAATCCCACCATAGCTGGGTACGTTGCCCAAAGACCACTCCAATATCCTTTACATAATCCTGACGATTATCCTGCGGAATCTTGCCGTTAATCCGACAAAAACCTGATGTCGGCTTTAAAATCCCAGTCAGCATTTTAATGGTTGTCGACTTCCCAGCACCATTTGCCCCGATGAAGCCTAAAATCTGCCCCTTTGGTACCTCAAAGGTCAAATCCTTGACCGCTTCAAAGGTCTGCTTTTCAGGATGAATAAAGGAGCGCAAAGCCCCCTTCAAGCCCGGTTCCTTAACAGTCTTCACAAAATTTTTCTGAAGATGTTCCACTTCTATCATTGCCATATCTATCTCCCTATGTAAGGAATAGCAACATTGTCTTTTGAC
The DNA here is from genome assembly GCF_047464945.1 of Streptococcus mitis. Lineage (GTDB taxonomy): Bacteria > Bacillota > Bacilli > Lactobacillales > Streptococcaceae > Streptococcus > Streptococcus mitis_EA. The sequence continues at coordinate 24,016 of NZ_JASHAX010000004.1, forward strand.
TACAAATATTCTAAATCCTTACTTTCTATACCTTCTACATTTTATTACTACAAAAGGCTTTATACCAACCTATTATAGTCCAATAAAAACTAGAATGCAAGCGTTTGCTTAAAGTTTATGAAATTGAAAATTTTTCTATTAAAGTGGTATTTTTATACTCAATGAAAATCAAAGAGCAAACTAGGAAGCTAGCCGTAGGTTGCTCAAAACACTGCTTTGAGGTTGTAGATGGAACTGACGAAGTCAGCTCAAAACACTGTTTTGAGGTTGTGGATAGAACTGACGAAGTCAGTAACCATACCTACGGCAAGGCGAAGCTGACGTGGTTTGAAGAGATTTTCGAAGAGTAGTAGTCCAAAATTCTGGCTTAATAGTTTCCTTAAAACACCAAAAAACCCACCCAATGGGCAGGTTTCATCTGTATTATTCAGCTAGATTAAGCTTTACCTTCTGAACCGAATACGTCGATACGTTCTTCAACTGATGCTTGGATAGCTTTTACACCGTCAGCCAAGAATTTACGTGGGTCGAAGAGTTTTTTCTTGTCGTATTCTGCTTCGTTTGCTTCGTAGTCACGAGCAAATTTACGAGTTGCGTTAGCGAATGCGATTTGGCATTCGGTGTTAACGTTAACTTTCGCAACACCAAGTTTGATAGCTGCTTGGATTTGCTCATCAGGAATACCTGAACCACCGTGCAATACGATTGGGAATCCTGGAACAGCTTCAGTCAATTTTTGCAAGTGATCAAGGTGAAGACCTTTCCAGTTTTCTGGGTAAGGACCGTGGATGTTACCGATACCAGCTGCCAAGAAGTCGATACCAGTTTCAACCATTGCTTTAGCGTCTTCGATTGGAGCCAATTCACCATCACCGATGATTCCGTCTTCTTCACCACCGATAGTACCAACTTCAGCTTCCACTGATACACCATTTGCATGAGCAAATTCTACAACTTTACGAGCTTTTTCAAGGTTTTCTTCAACTGGAAGGTGTGAACCATCAAACATAACTGAAGTATAACCAACTCGGATACACTCAAGTGCATCTTCGTAGTGACCGTGGTCAAGGTGGATAGCTACTGGTACAGTGATACCCATTGATTCAACAAGGTTAGCGATCAAGTTGCGAGCAACTTTGTAACCACCCATGTATTTAGCAGCACCCATTGAAGTTTGGATCAAAACTGGAGCTTTTTTAGCTTCTGCTGCGCGCAAGATAGCTTGAGTCCACTCAAGGTTGTTTGTGTTAAATCCACCAACTGCATAACCGTTGTCACGAGCTGCTTGGACAAATTTTTCTGCTGAAACGATTGCCATTTTATCAGGCCTCCTGTATATTTTTATGGGTCATCCCATTTACATTGTTCATTTTATCACTTTTTGACAAAAAAATCTAGTTTTTCCCGCAGTTTCGATTGAATTTCTTCTAGCTTCATCTATGTAAACCCTTTCTATCCCTAGTCTTGGGCGACTTTTGGAAAAGCTATGAAGAAAGTTAAACGATTCTCTTGCATTTCAAAACGATAAGCTAATTTTTCATGTTCCAATAGACTCTTGACTACAAAGAGACCCATCCCAGACCCCTTGGCCTTGCGACTAGCATTGTCAGAAAAAGACTGGGCTAGTTTTTCTTGTTCCTCTGAGCTACAGCTATTTTCGATAAAAAGTTCCCCTTCTATTTCTCCAATGCGAACTAAGCCACCTGGAGCAGAATGCTTGATGGCATTGCTGATGAGGTTAGAAAGAATCAACTTCATGACAGATGGGTTTAGATAAGCCTGCTGATGGGTTAAACTATTGTCTATCTGGAGTTCTCTTTCCTTAGCTAGTAAAGCATAATTCTTAACCAGACTTTGCGTCATCTGGTGTAAGTCAATTTGTTCCCTATCATCTCGTAATTCCTGTACAGACGAGAGAGAAAGTATCTGGAGAACGTGGTGATTGAGCTCATCCACAATCCCCAAGGCTACTCCCAGATAGCGGTCTCTATCTTTATAACGACCGACATTTTCTTTCATGTTTTCAATCAGGATTTTCAAACTAGCCAGCGGTGTTTTCAATTCATGAGAAGCCCCTCGTAGGAATTCGACCTTCATCTTTTCCAGCTGGAGAATGGCTTCATTCTTGTCATGCAAGTCCGCAATGACAGTCAAGAGATGCTGGTAAAGGCTATTGATTTGTTCCTTGAGATCACCAATCTCATCCTTAGAATCCACGCGCAATCGTACTTGAGCATCCAGATCCATCATCCGTCGGGTCACCCGCTTGATTTCCAAAATTGGTGCAACAATGGTCCTAGCGTAGATATAGGCTACCAAGAGGGAAATCAGAAAGGACGCTAGCAAGGTATAGGGAAGAAATTGAAGACTGATCTGCTCTGCTTCCTTTTGCAAATCCATGGAAGCTAGAAACTGGAGAGTCATGGTACCACCGTCCTGCGTTGTCACCTCCCGCTCCTCAATAAAAAGCGAGGTAGTCTGGCGGTCTGTGTCCAGAGGAAGGCTGTCCTTGACTTCTAACTTATCCTCGGTCATCTCGCCCTTAACGGCCCCCTTGATCTCACTGGTCTGGGAATACAGCTCTAACACTTGCTCGATACTCTGCCTGTCTTTCCCTTCTAGGGACTGGGCAATGGCTGTTGCCTTCTGACCAATGGTTTCCTGACGGTGGCTCAGATAAGTCGAAGGAAAAAGAAAATAAATAGCTAAATGAAGGCAAATAACCAGAACGCTAAAAATCGAGAAGGTATAGATAAATATCTTTGTAAATAAACCTGTTCGTTTCATTTTCGCTCCAATTTATAACCAACATTGCGCACAGTGAGGATACAGTCCAGGTCTAGCTTTTTCCGCAGTTCCTTGATATAGACATCAATGACACGGTCAAAGGGAACCTCTTCTGTCACTTTCCAGACGGCATCGATTATTTGAGAACGAGTCAAGGCCCGTCCTTCATTTTTTACTAGGTAGTCCAGAATTTCCAACTCTTTAGCATTGATGGCTACTTCCTCTCCTGCTAGACTGGCACTGTAGCTCTCAAAGTCCACTTGGGTATCCTTATAGGAGAAGATTCGTCCCGTATCGTAGTAACGCTTGAAAATCGCGTCCACCCTCACTTTTAAGAGGGAGAGGGAGAAAGGTTTTTCCAGATAGCCATCTGCCAGAGAGGCAAAGGCACTCATCTTGTATTCCTCATCCTGAAACGCGGTCAGCATCAGGACAGGGACTTGGCTGGTTTTGCGAATCTCAGCTAGAACTTCCAGACCATTGAGCTTGGGCATCTGGATATCCAGTAAAACTAAGGCTACTTGATAGCTGGAAAATTGCTCTAAGGCTTCTTGACCGTCCGCTGCTTCAATAGTTTCATAACCACAATCCGTCAAATAGTCACTGATCCCCTCACGGATCATCTCTTCATCTTCTACAATTAAAATTTTCATACTTTAACTGCTCTCTATTTTTTATTTTTCTTATACTCAATGAAAATCAAAAAGCAAACTAGGAAGCTAGCCGTAGGTTGCTCAAAACACTGTTTTGAGGTTGTAGATGGAACTGACGAAGTCAGCTCAAAGCACTGCTTTGAGGTTGTAGATGAAACTGACGAAGTCAGTAACCATACCTACGACAAGGCGACGCTGACGTGGTTTGAAGAGATTTTCGAAGAGTATTAGAATAAATACCTACTCTATTTTCTATTATAGCCTCTTACTGGCCTTTTGTCTGTAATCAACTGACCACTAGATAAAACAAAGAGAGCCTATCGCTCTCTCTGCTTGCATTTCACTCTCTATAGAATGAAAATTATTTAGCTGCTTTTGAAAATGTTACAACGTAATTATAATCTTTCCCATTAGATTGATATACATAGTCCTCTTTGAAAGTATAGCCGCGTTTGCTCAACTCTTCTTTCTTAGCATCAACTTGGCTCTTGACAGCTGCTTTAACCTGTTCATTTGATAAACCTTCTGCAATTTCAAGAGAAGTTCCATTGATATCTCCTAGGAAACCTGCAATATCTTTCATTTGATCAAAGTTATAAAAAACATTGACTTTGACCTTTTGAGGAGCTGGCTGTTCTAGACTTCTACGATTTCTGCTAGCGCGTGGTTGAACTACTGGCGCCATTCTGAAACCTGTAGTTCCTGTAGCCTCCTTAGTGAATGTGACAACGTAGTTATAATCTTTCCCATTGTTTTTATAGAGATAGTCTTCTTTAACAGTATAACCACGTTTACGTAATTCCTCTTTCTTGGAATCAACTTGGTTCTTGACTGCTGCTTTTACTTGATCATCTGTTGAACCTTCCGCGATTTCAAGAGGAGTTCCATTGATATCTCCTAGGAAACCTGCAATATCCTTCATTTTATCAAAGTTATAAAATACATTTACTTTGACCTTTTGTGAAGCTGGCTGTTCTAGACTTCTACGATTTCTGCTAGCCCGTGGTTGAACTGCTGGATCCATTCTGAAACCTGAAGTTCCTGTAGCCTCCTTAGTGAATGTAACGACGTAGTTATAATTTTTCACAGTAGTATCTTGTTCAAAAATAATGTCATTTTTCACATGATACCCTCTAGCAGCTAAGTCTTTTATCTTGGCTTGAATTTTTTCTTTTACTAGCTCTTTTGCCTGTGCTTCACTCGTTCCTGCAGGAATTGTGACAGTGTTATTTTCTCCCGGATCAGATAGGAAGCCATGAATATCTGGCATTCCAGCGAAGTTATAGCTAATATTTACAGTTCCATCTGGTTCTGATGTTGAACGTGCCACTCTTCTTGCTCTTGCTTGAACTGATGGGGCATTTCTAAAACTTGAAGTTCCCGCTGTAGTTTCTGTTGAAGCTGGTTGTGGTTGGGCTGTTGGTGCTGATGAGTTATCTGTCCCTTCTGCTGAGGCTGGTTGCGTTGCTCCTGAAGGTGCTTCTCCTGAACCATGTCCTATTGCTGTACTACCACCTTCAATCGTAGTTCCATCATTACGTCCATTTGATAAATTATCCTTATCAAAATTTGGTTTTGTATATTTTTCACCAGATATTTCAAGAGAATTAATTATATTTTGATGTTTTTCTGTAAGTATTAATGCCTCTTCTTCATCTTTAGCATTTTTAATGTCATCTACTGCATTCTTTCTTAACTCATATAATTTTGCTTTTAATTTTTCTTTTTCATCTGAATTCTCAATCTTTTCAATTTCCGCTAATTTAATATTAACAACTGCGTCAATATTTTCTCTTATGCTATCCTGTTTAGTTTCCTCTAATAACTTTTCTTCTTCAGTCTTCGGTTCTGGAGTCGCTGGCTCTTCCACTTTTGGCGCTGGTGTTGCTGGCTTCTCTTCTTTCGGTGCTGGTGTCGCTGGCTCTTCCACTTTTGGCGCTGGTGTTGCTGGCTTCTCTTCTTTCGGTGCTGGAGTCGCTGGCTCTTCCACTTTTGGCGCTGGTGTTGCTGGAGTCTCTTCTTTCGGTGCTGGAGTCGATGGCTCTTCCGCTTTTGGCGCTGGTGTTGCTGGAGTCTCTGCTTTCGGCGCTGGTATCGCTGGCTCGTCTGATTTTGGCGCTGGAGTCGCTGGCTCTTCCACTTTTGGCGCCGGTGTCGCTGGAGTCTCTTCTTTCGGTGCCGGTGTCGCTGGCTCTTCCGCTTTTGGCGCCGGTGTCGCTGGAGTCTCTTCTTTCGGTGCCGGTGTCGCTGGCTCTTCCGCTTTTGGCGCCGGTGTCGCTGGAGTCTCTTCTTTCGGTGCTGGTGTCGCTGGCTCTTCCGCTTTTGGCGCTGGTGTCGCTGGTTCTTCCGCTTTTGGCGCTGGTGTTGCTGGAGTCTCTTCTTTCGGCGCTGGTGTCGCTGGCTCTTCCGCTTTTGGCGCTGGTGTCGCTGGAGTCTCTTCTTTCGGTGCTGGTGTCGCTGGTTCCTCTGCTTTCGGCGCTGGAGTTACTGGAGTCTCTTCTTTCGGTGCTGGTGTCGCTGGCTCTTCCGCTTTTGGCGCTGGTGTCGCTGGTTCTTCCGCTTTTGGCGCTGGTGTCGCTGGTTCTTCCGCTTTTGGCGCTGGTGTCGCTGGTTCCTCTGCTTTCGGCGCTGGAGTTACTGGAGTCTCTTCTTTCGGTGCTGGTGTCGCTGGTTCCTCTGCTTTCGGTGCTGGTGTCGCTGGATCTTCCGCTTTTGGCGCTGGTGTTGCTGGAGTCTCTTCTTTCGGCGCTGGTGTTGCTGGAGTCTCTTCTTTCGGCGCTGGTGTTGCTGGAGTCTCTTCTTTCGGCGCTGGTGTCGCTGGAGTCTCTTCTTTCGGGGCTGGAGTCGCTGGTTCCTCTGCTTTCGGCGCTGGAGTTACTGGAGTCTCTTCTTTCGGTGCTGGTGTCGCTGGCTCTTCCGCTTTTGGCGCTGGAGTTACTGGAGTCTCTTCTTTCGGCGCTGGTGTCGCTGGCTCTTCCGCTTTTGGCGCTGGTGTCGCTGGTTCTTCCGCTTTTGGCGCTGGTGTTGCTGGAGTCTCTTCTTTCGGGGCTGGTGTCGCTGGTTCTTCCGCTTTTGGCGCTGGTGTCACTGGCTCTTCCACTTTTGGCGCAACTGAGACTGAGGTTTCTGATTTCGGTACTGATACTGCTGGTGTTTCCACAACTACTGGTGTCGTTTGTTTAACAGTAGTCCTTTGCTCTCCAGTCACAATATCTGTCTTTGTTTCAACTTCATAACTTTGACAGCTACCAGAATTATCAATCGACACTCGCTGTCTTTTTACTTCTGTATTTCCATCTTTTAGAAAAGCCTCTTCGCTAAAATACAATTTATTATTGGCAAAAATCAAATCTCTATTTGCAATACGATTTATCTCAACCAAACTATCAACAGATAGCCCCGTTGCCCCACTAATAGCACTCAGTGTATCTCCCCACTTAATTGTGTAGTGTGATAAATTGTTTATATTTTGAATATCAGCTTTTACTTCTGCAACTGTTCTGGCTACCCAGACACCATCTTGTTCATTAGCTGATACAGTTGGAGCTAAAAAGCCCAGCCCCAATAAAATCACACCTGTCGCAACAATTGCACCAGTTCTTAATTTTCTAAAGCCACGTAGGGATAATGTCCCTCTAACATTTGTTTGTCTCATTGTTTTCCTCACTATTTTATATTTTTAAAAAGGCAAACTCAGCCACAGCAGGCTCATCTACCTTTGCAGTCTGGATAGGTATCTACAGATTTTCTATTTAAAAGCAAATTATGAATAAATTTTTATGCATATTTGAATATAGAAATTGTAAATTATCTTTCCACTGAATTCCACGATTTTAGTATATCACATCCACCAGCAAAAGTACAAAGAAAGCGATTGAAAGCAATGATTTTCACCACTGCTTTCGGCTCTATTTTGTATTGTTAAATATCCATTCTCTATCCACCTTTCTTGAATAGAAAAACAAGATGTAGTTTTTATTCCAGAATAATTTTTTCAAACTTATTCACCATCCAGCAAGAGCTCTTTTGGTTGTTTTCTAAGGAGATTGCTTGAAGCAAGCGCCATAACGAGAACCACTAGAACCAAGGCAAGGACAAAGACGATGATAAAGTCCGATGTCTGAATGGAAATATCTAGACTCGATAAGGTCTTACTAAAGCCATCTACTTCTGCACCACCACCAAGGTTAGAGGCTTGAGCAGCCTTGCTAGCCTGTTTAGCAACACCTGAAGTCACATTGGCAAGGACAGTATTTCCGATTGCACGAGCTGTGTAGTTGGCTAAGAAGTAAGCAGAAACAAGAGCAGGGATGGCAATCAAGATAGATTCGGTGATGAATTGACCCAAGATACTTGCCTGCTTGAGACCGATAGAGAGGAGAATTCCCACTTCCTTGCGACGGGCGTTGATCCAAAGACTAAGCAAGAGTGCAAGGAGAAGGACTGAGAAGCTCAAGCTACCCCAGAAGAGGAGGTTGGCCATCTTGTACATACCAGAAATGGATTGCTCTAGAGCTGGGTAGTTAGAGGAACTCTTAACGAGTGTGTAGCTCTTCCAGTTGATACCACTGATGCCATTCAACTCTTTCATAACATCATCCAAGTTCTTGTCTGCTGTTACAAAGAAGGTTGCGTCCCCATAAATAGCTGTGTCTTCTGTGTATCCATAAAGTTTAGCAGCCGTATGTATGTCTGTGATAGCTGTATTTTCATAGAGTTCTTGTGAGTAGGTTACTGCTGACTTATTATGACCATCAAAGAGTCCCTTGATTGTCACTTCGACTGTTTCCTTGGCACCTTTTTCATTGTCTGCATCGTAGATATTAGAGTCCAGTTTAACCTTGTCCCCTACTTTCCAGCCGTGTTTTGCAGCCAAGTCCTTGTGCAGGAGGATCTTGTCCTTGTCGTCGTTTGTTAAGTGCTCCCCTTCAACCAATTTATAAGAACCAGAGACAAACTTGTCTTCTTTGGAGGAGTCATTGACACCTGTAATCATCAAGCTACTTCCAAAATGTTTGGCACGGTCAGGTGTCAGATTTTTCTTGGTATCTGGCGTTTCGATGAGTTCATATCCAGTCAAATCTCCGATAGCGTTGATGCGTTTAACATAAGACTCGACGGCCTTGTTTTCGGTGATTTTTTTGATATCTTCACCCTTGATATTCCCAGCACCACGTGGCGTTCCTTGATTGACGCGACGATTGATTTGCATGGAGAAGCTATTGGTGATATTTTTAAAGGTCTCCTGAGAAGCCTTGGCAGTAGCTCCCTTGATTGACAAGCCAACCAAACTCAAGCTCGCCATGAGGAGAATAATCAGGAAGATGACAATCGATTTGAAAAACTTCCTTGTAACATAGGCAAATGCGTTGTGTAACATAGGTTCCCTTTCTAGATTTTATTCTATTTTATAGTTCTAATACTCAATGAAAATCAAAAAGCAAACTAGGAAGCTAGCCGTAAGCTGTACTTGAGTACGGTAAGGCGACGCTGACGTGGTTTGAAGAGATTTTCGAAGAGTATAACTGAAAAAGCTCATATTATTTCGTCGTATTGCGAGTTTCAGTCAGTTTCTTATCTTTCAACTCAAGTGTAATATCTGACGCTTGCGCCACTTCTTTACTGTGGGTTACGACAATGACACATTTACCTGTTTTCTGGGCAAGTGATTTGAGCAGTTCGACAATATCTCCAGCAGTTTTAGGGTCCAGATTTCCTGTTGGCTCATCCGCTAGAATAACTGGAGCTTCTGAGACCAAACTACGAGCAATGGCAACACGTTGCTGTTGACCACCTGATAACTGGAGAACATTCCGCTTGATCTGACTTTCATCTAAACCAAGCTCAAGCAGTGTATCCTTGCTTGCCTTTTTGTTGACCAAGCGGATATTTTCCAGTGGAGAAAGATAATCTATCAAGTTATAATTTTGAAAGACCAGGGAAATATGGTGCATGCGATGGTAAGAATAGCCCTTCTTACGAATATCCTCTCCTTGAAAAAGGATAGAACCTTCAACAGGACTATCTAGACCAGCAAGTAGGGACAAGAGAGTGGATTTTCCTGCTCCTGACTCACCAATAATACTGTAAAATTTCCCGGGTTCAAAATTATAATTGATCTGATATAGGACTGCTTCAGCAGTGTTCTTATAACGGTAGGTAACATCTTGTAATTGTAATAAAGTCATGATTTCTCCTTCTTAACTAATAGATGATAAAATTTCTTTAGGCGATTTTCTAAATAAGAATAGGAAACAAAGGGCTACAGATAAGCAACTAAGCAGAACTAGAAAAACATAGGATTCTGCAAAAGATAGGATGTTGGTTGATAAACTGCTTGCTTTAGCTAGCGTGTCTTGTAGAGCTGCCTGATCTCCACTTGATAGTAGAGTTTGGAGTAGGTAGGATGTGATTGCGTTGCCTGCAGCAAATGCTGGAATCAAAGCACCGAGAGATACCAAAACTACCTCTAAACAGAATTGTAGGAAGATCGAGCTTTTTCCTTTTCCAAGTGCCAGTAAAATTCCCACTTCGTAGACCCTTTCTCTCAACCAGAGAGACAAAACAAGAATTAAGGCCCCTGCTCCTGCTATCAACATCCCATAAAGGAAGATGGTCAGAAAGGTTTGGAAGGTAGCAACTGAGTCTTTAATTTGTTCAAAGGCCTTGTTTTCCTTCTCGACTTGGTAGCCTTGACTTTCCAAGGATAAGTTTTCCACCTGCTTCATAAGTCCATCCATTTCCTTAGGATTTTCTACATAAAAGCGCGCTGCACTGACTTGAGCTTCACTATTGCCCAAAAGGGTTTGGCTACTTTCATAGTCTGTAAAGACCTGGTTTTCACTGAAGTCGGAAGACAAGCCTGTGAATTTTTCTTGCTTTTTACCAGAAAAGATGCCGACAATCTCAAACTCTACTGTTGGCCCTTTTCCAGATTCTAACTGTCCAACATCCAAGCCAATCTTGTCATGAAGCGAAAGACCGTTCTTCTTAGCCAACTCTTCGTGGATCAGGATTTTCTTGGAATCCCCTTTTTGAAGGTGTCGCCCTTCTTTTAGGTTGAAGGCTGAACTGGTAAAGGTGACATCCTTGGATGAATTCTCAAGCGCCGTTAAGCTAACCAAGTTCTTGTCCGCAACTGACAAATCATCACGCTCCACGCTCTGCTCGCCACTCACCACTTCCTTGTCTTTTAGTTTTGCAATCGTCTCCAGTTCAGGAGAAACATTTTCCAGCCCCTTAATCTGGCTCACGGATGATAAGTCCGACAACTTAAAAGTCTGTCCGTTTTCTATCTTTTTAATAGAAAAAGATGTGTTGAGTGATTTATAAAGATTGGTTTCCACTGTTTTATTGGACTTCATCAGAGTCAAACAGGCTGAAATTCCGGCCAATAGGACCAATAAAATCAGAAATAAAATAAAACTTCTCAGCCGTTTTCTGCTGACATAAGCCCAAGCTCTTTGGATTGGATTCATTTGTCACCTCCATATTTGTAAGACTATTATAAAACCCAAATATGAAATGTTTATGAAATACGAAAAAAGAGCAAATTTTTTTGCTCTACTTGAATTATATAAAAACAAAAGAGCTAGCCTAAGCTAACTCTTATCCTATGCGGAGAGAGGGACTTGAACCCTCACGACCTAAAGCGGTCACAGGATCCTTAGTCCTGCGCGTCTGCCAATTCCGCCATCCCCGCGTCGATTACTTTACTAGTATATCAACTTTTGGGATCCTTGTCAACACTTTTTTTTAATTTTTTTCATTTCACCAACCAAATTACTCAGAAATTTCATTTAGATTTTCATCTACTAATTTAGCTCCGAGTGTATTTTTGAAATGTCCTAGGGCAAATTGATGATTTTCAGGCCAGATGGAAGCAACAGCTGGTTTAACAATCTCGATATCATATCCTAGATTATAGGCATCTATAGCTGTGTGCAGGACACAGATATCCGTCAAGACTCCTGTTAAGATAACGGTAGACACTCTCCGCTCTCTCAAACGGATATCCAGGTCAGTTCCCGAAAAAGCTGAGTAATGGCGTTTATCCATCCAAAAGACACGACTGTCTGAACCATGCTCTTGATAAAAGGTCCCCAAATCTCCGTATAAATTGCGTCCACTAGTCCCAATCAAATTGTGAGGAGGAAACAGCTTGCTTTCTGGATGAAAACAATCGTTTTCTTCGTGAGCATCAATGGTAAAAAAGATGTAATCTCCGCGTTCAAAAGCTAACCGAGTCACCTTGCTGATGGCATCCGAAATCGCCTGAGCTGGAGCACCAGCTGTCAGCTTCCCACTATCAGCAACAAAATCTTCTGTATAATCAATCGAAATCAAAGCCTTAGTCATTAGTAATCTCTTTTCTTCACTTCTTCAAAAATATCTGAAATCAAGACCTTAAGATAGGTTCCCTTCATTCCAAGTGAGCGACTTTCAATAATCCCTGCCGACTCAAGTTTACGAAGGGCATTGACAATCACAGAGCGGGTTATTCCAATACGGTCTGCAATCACAGACGCAGTCAACTGCCCTTCATTTCCATTTAATTCCCCTAAAATTGCTGAAACAGCACGGAGTTCGGAGTAAGAAAGGGTATTAACCGCCATGGTAACAGCAGTACGGCGACGGATATTTTTCTCATCTTCCTCACGTTGGAAGTTGAGGAGTTGAATCCCAACAACGGTACTGGCAATCTCAACAAGGATCAAGTCCTCGTCTTCGAATTTTTTATCATTGCGCCAAATAATCAAAGAACCAAGGCGAATCCCTGATACATGAATCGGTGCAATCGTTGTCAAACCATCTGGAAAGTCGGCACGACTTTCCACAGGGAAAATACTTAAATCATGATCAACTGTCAGATTGGCTTCTGTATCGTAGATCATGTTCGCACCTTGAATATAGTCATCAGGGAAAATCTTAGTTTGGAAGAATTGCTCTACACGATCTGTATTGGTTTTGTAACGCATAAAATAGCCAAGGAGACGTCCCTTGCTATTGACGATACAGGCGTTACAGTCAATAATATCTGCCAATTGACGGGTAATCGCATTGTAGGGAAGTTCTTCCTGCAACTGCTCCTCTGAGCGCTTCAGGATAGAAGTAATTTTTCTAGTTTTTTCTAATAAATGTGCCATTTTTCACCTCGAATTTAATCGCTATCATTATAACATAAACAGCTTGAATTTTCAATTATTATCTGAAAATTGCTTATTTAATTGCAATTTGAAAAAACAAGAATATTTTTAATTAAATTGCTTCTTTTCTATTGACAAGCTCCCTATTTTTGTGTATTATAATATCACAAGAAGATAATATATCTATTTTATTTATCTTTCTTTTTCCATTCGGTCTCCTTATATAAAAAAGCGATTCATTTTGAACCGCTTTTTCTTATTTATCGCCCTTGTTACGAATAACAAAGCCTGTTTTCTTTTCGCTTGAAGTAGTGCGTGGTTTTTTATTATCCTTACGGTATCGTTTTTCCTTATCATAACGATCATTTCCACGACTACCTTTTTTGAAATCATCACGACGACCATTACCACGGCGATCACGGTCTCGACGGTCAACTCCACGACGATTATCACGACCACGATTTCCACCAGAACGTCCGTTGCCAGATGGTTTAAATGGCAGTGGTTTTTCACGTGCAATCTCAACTTCTGGAAGGCTATCCGGGTCTTGAACAGTCAGACTCAAGATATACATTGCCAATTCTTCTGGAGTAAATTCGGCAGCTAGCTTACGAGCATCCTTACCAAATTTCTCAAAGTTGGCACGGATAGTCTCATCTGCAAAATCACGTTCAATTTTCTTGAGAGCTACGTGTTTTTTTGCTTGGAAGGCTTCTTCTGCACTTGCAGGTTTGAGACCTTTCATGCGTTTCTTGGTCAAGTTTTCAATGATTTGGAGGTAGCCCATTTCATTTGGTGATACGAAAGTAATAGACTGACCTGACTTACCAGCACGACCTGTACGACCGATACGGTGAACATAACTTTCAGGATCTTGTGGAATATCGTAGTTATAGACATGGGTCACACCTGAAATATCCAAACCACGCGCTGCAACGTCTGTCGCAACCAAAACATCTAGATTGCCATTTTTAAAGTCACGAAGGACACGAAGACGTTTGTTTTGGTCTAGGTCTCCATGAATTCCTTCTGCACGGAAGCCACGAATTTTAAGACCACGAGTCAATTCGTCTACACGGCGTTTTGTACGACCAAATACGATAGCAAGCTCAGGCTGTTCCACATCCATAAGACGAGTCATGGTATCAAATTTTTCTTGCTCTTTAACTCGGATATAGTATTGGTCAACCAATTCTGTTGTCAATTCCTTAGCCGCAATCTTCACATGCTCAGGTTCTTTCATAAACTGAACACCGATACGTTTGATGGCATCTGGCATAGTTGCTGAGAAAAGTAAGGTTTGACGGCTTTCAGGGACACGAGAGATGATAGCTTCAATGTCTTCAAGGAAGCCCATGTTGAGCATTTCATCCGCTTCGTCAAGGATAAGAGTTTCAATATCTTGTAATTTCAAGGCCTTGCGTTTAATCAAGTCCAAGAGGCGACCAGGTGTTCCCACTACGATATGGGCACCAGATTTAAGAGCCTTAATTTGTTTTTCAATGCTTGATCCGCCATATACTGAGCGGACTTTGACTCCCTTACTACGACCAAATCGGAAGAGTTCTTCTTGACTTTGGACAGCAAGTTCACGTGTTGGAGCGATAACCAAAGCTTGGATGGTCGCTTCTTCTGTACGGATTTTTTCAAGGGTAGGCAAACCAAAGGCTGCAGTTTTTCCTGTACCAGTCTGAGCTTGACCGATAACGTCCTTACCTTCAAGAGCCAAGGGAATAGTTTGTTCTTGGATAGGACTAGCTTCTACAAAACCAGCTTTTTCAATCTCTGCTAGCAAATCAGCAGACAAGTTTAATTCATTAAATTTCACGGTATTCTTCTTTCTAAAGGTGGTGCGAAGCCACCCTATAGGGCTTAGTTTATACTTTTCTTTTTATGACGTATTTTCATATACTGGATATAAAATCGTGTTGCTTCTTTTCCACAAAAGAAAAGTACTGTTTTCTTTGCAACCTATCTAGTATAACACAAGAGAGAAGCAAAAGATAGCCTAATCCATCGATAAAGTCATGTAAACGATTTTTCTGAGAAAGTAAGGCTATAATTTCCACTATTTCATAAACTTTTTTAAAGCGTAGCAGAATTGTGCAAAAGTTTTTTTCTTGTGCTAGAATGAAATTCGAAATAGGAGGAAGATTAATGTTAACTTATGATTTAATCGTTATCGGATTTGGTAAAGCTGGTAAAACACTAGCTGGTAAATTGGCTTCAGCTGGCAAAAAAGTTGCCCTCGTTGAACGTAGCAAAGCTATGTACGGTGGAACTTGTATCAACATCGGTTGTATCCCAACTAAAACTTTGCTAGTTGCTGCTGAGAAAGACTTGTCATTTGAAGAAGTGATTGCTACAAAAAATACTATCACTGCTCGCCTCAACGGTAAAAACTATGCAACTGTTGCTGGTACAGGTGTCGATATTTTTGATGCGGAAGCTCACTTCCTTTCAAATAAAGTCATCGAAATCCAAGCTGGTGATGAAAAGAAAGAACTAACTGCTGATACTATCGTCATCAACACTGGTGCTGTTTCAAACGTCTTGCCAATTCCAGGACTTGCTACAAGCAAAAACGTCTTTGACTCAACAGGTATCCAAAACTTGGACAAATTGCCTGAAAAACTTGGTGTTCTTGGTGGCGGAAACATCGGTCTTGAATTTGCTGGTCTATACAACAAACTTGGAAGCAAAGTTACAGTCCTAGATGCCTTGGATACTTTCCTACCTCGTGCAGAACCTTCCATCGCAGCTCTTGCTAAACAATACATGGAAGAAGACGGTATTGAATTGCTTCAAAATATCCGTACTACTGAAATTAAAAACGACGGTGATCAAGTCCTTGTCGTAACTGAAAACGAAACTTACCGTTTCGATGCCCTTCTCTACGCAACTGGACGCAAACCAAATGTAGAACCACTTCAACTTGAAAACACAGATATTGAACTAACTGAACGTGGTGCTATTAAAGTAGACAAACATTGTCAAACAAACGTTCCTGGTGTCTTTGCAGTTGGAGATGTCAACGGTGGCCTTCAATTTACTTACATTTCACTTGATGACTTTCGTGTTGTATACAGCTACCTTGCTGGAGATGGCAGCTACACACTTGAAGACCGTCTCAATGTACCAAACACTATGTTCATCACACCTGCACTTTCACAAGTTGGTTTGACTGAAAGCCAAGCGGCTGATTTGAAACTTCCATACGCTGTGAAGGAAATTCCAGTTGCAGCAATGCCTCGTGGTCACGTAAATGGAGACCTTCGTGGAGCTTTCAAAGCTGTGGTTAATACTGAAACAAAAGAAATTCTTGGAGCAAGCATCTTCTCAGAAGGTTCTCAAGAAATCATCAACATCATCACTGTTGCTATGGACAACAAGATTCCTTACACTTACTTCACAAAACAAATCTTCACTCACCCAACCTTGGCTGAGAACTTGAATGACTTGTTTGCGATTTAAGTTGAGATTTAATCGTATCGAACAGCCCTCTTCGGGCTGTTTTTATTTCTGCGAAATCTCATACTCTTCGAAAATCTCTTCAAACCACGTCAGCTTTATCTGCAACCTCAAAGCGGTGCTTTGAGCAACCTGCAGCTAGCTTCCTAGTTTGCTCTTTGATTTTCATTGAGTATCAAATCTGTCTTTTCCCTCTTTTATGATATAATAGAAACATGAAATTAAAAACTACTTTGGGCCTTCTTGCTGGGCGTTCTTCCCACTTCGTTTTAAGCCATCTTGGCCGTGGAAGCACGCTCCCAGGAAAACTTGCCCTTCAATTTGATAAAGATATTTTACAAAACCTTGCTAAAAACTACGAGATTGTCGTGGTCACTGGAACCAATGGAAAAACCTTAACAACTGCCCTGACTGTCGGCATTTTAAAAGAGGTTTATGGTCAAGTTCTGACCAACCCAAGCGGTGCCAACATGATTACAGGGATTGCGACAACCTTCTTAACAGCCAAATCTTCTAAAACTGGGAAAAACATTGCCGTCCTCGAAATCGACGAAGCCAGTCTATCTCGTATCTGTGACTATATCCAGCCAAGCCTTTTTGTCATTACGAATATCTTCCGTGACCAGATGGACCGCTATGGTGAGATTTACACAACTTACAAGATGATTTTGGATGCCATTCGTAAGGTGCCTACAGCTACTGTTCTCCTCAATGGTGACAGTCCGCTTTTCTACAAGCCAGCTATTCCAAATCCTGTACAGTATTTTGGTTTTGACTTGGAGAAAGGGCCAGCCCAACTGGCTCACTACAATACTGAAGGTATTCTCTGCCCTGACTGTCAAGGCATCCTCAAATACGAGCACAATACCTATGCAAACTTGGGTGCCTATATCTGTGAAGGTTGTGGATGTAAACGTCCTGATCTAGACTATCGCTTGACAGAACTGGTTGAGTTGACCAACAATCGCTCTCGCTTTGTCATTGACGGCCAAGAATACGGAATTCAAATCGGTGGGCTCTACAATATCTACAATGCCCTTGCTGCGGTGGCTATCGCCCGTTTCCTCGGTGCAGATTCACAACTCATCAAGCAGGGATTTGACAAGAGTCGTGCTGTCTTTGGACGCCAGGAGACCTTCCATATCGGTGATAAAGAATGTACCCTTGTCTTGATTAAAAATCCAGTCGGTGCTACCCAAGCTATCGAAATGATTAAACTAGCACCTTATCCATTTAGCCTATCTGTCCTCCTCAATGCCAACTATGCAGACGGTATTGATACCAGCTGGATCTGGGATGCTGATTTTGAACAAATCACGGACATGGACATTCCTGAAATCAATGCTGGCGGCGTTCGTCATTCTGAAATCGCACGCCGTCTTCGAGTGACTGGCTATCCAGCTGAGAAAATCACTGAAACAAGTAGTCTGGAACAAGTTCTTAAAACCATTGAAAACCAAGACTGTAAGCATGCTTATATTCTAGCTACCTATACTGCTATGCTGGAATTCCGCGAACTGCTGGCTAGTCGTCAGATTGTTAGAAAGGAGATGAACTAATGGTTTATACTTCACTTTCCTCAAAAACTGGCAATTACCCTTATCAGCTCAACATTGCCCACCTCTATGGAAACCTCATGAATACCTACGGGGACAATGGAAACATCCTCATGCTCAAGTATGTGGCCGAAAAGCTGGGGGCCCATGTGACGGTTGACATCGTTTCTCTCCATGATGACTTTGATGAAAATCACTACGACATTGCCTTTTTCGGTGGTGGTCAAGACTTTGAACAGAGTATCATTGCAGACGACCTACCTGCTAAAAAAGAGAGCATTGACAACTACATCCAAAACGACGGTGTGGTTCTGGCTATCTGCGGTGGTTTCCAACTATTGGGCCAATATTATGTTGAAGCTTCAGGTAAACGCATCGAAGGGCTAGGGGTCATGGGCCACTACACCCTCAACCAGACCAATAATCGCTTTATCGGTGACATCAAGATTCATAATGAAGATTTCGATGAAACCTACTATGGATTTGAAAATCATCAGGGCCGTACCTTCCTCTCTGACGACCAAAAACCGCTGGGACAGGTTGTCTATGGAAATGGAAACAACGAAGAAAAGGTCGGCGAAGGGGTTCATTATAAGAATGTCTTTGGTTCCTACTTCCACGGGCCTATCCTCTCTCGCAATGCCAATCTTGCTTATCGCCTAGTCACTACTGCCCTCAAGAAGAAATATGGTCAGGACATTCAACTCCCTGCTTATGAGGACATCCTCAGCCAAGAAATCGCTGAAGAATACAGCGACGTCAAAAGCAAGGCTGACTTTTCTTAAACAAAGTGAAACTATATCAAAGAACTCCGTTATCTTGTCGGAGTTTTTTTGTCTTTTCTTTTACCCTTCTCCCTTGCATTTTCTCTCTTTTTTTGCCAAAATAGAGGGGTAGAAAGAAGGTAGCATATGTCTAAATTACAACAAATCGTAACATATCTTGAATCAGAAAAACTAGACGTCGCTGTCGTATCTGACCCCGTCACAATCAATTACCTCACTGGCTTTTACAGTGATCCCCATGAACGCCAAATGTTCCTTTTTGTCCTAGCGGATCAGGAACCCCTCCTCTTTGTCCCAGCCCTTGAGGTTGAGCGTGCTACTAGCACTGTTTCCTTCCCAGTTGTGGGCTATGTGGATTCTGAAAATCCATGGCAAAAAATGAAACATGCTCTTCCACAACTTGACTTCAAACGGGTCGCTGTTGAGTTTGACAATCTCATCTTGACAAAATACCATGGCTTGAAAATAGTCTTTGAAACTGCTGAGTTTGAAAACCTCACTCCTCGTATCCAACGCATGCGCCTCATCAAATCAGCTGATGAAGTGCAAAAAATGATGGTTGCAGGTTTCTATGCGGACAAGGCTGTTAAGGTTGGTTTTGACAATATTTCTCTTGATAAGACGGAGACAGATATCATCGCTCAAATCGACTTTGCCATGAAGCGTGAAGGTTATGAAATGAGTTTTGATACCATGGTCTTGACTGGTAATAATGCTGCAAATCCACACGGTATTCCAGCAGCAAACAAAGTTGAAAATAACGCCCTTCTCCTCTTTGACCTTGGTGTTCTAGTCAACGGCTATGCGTCAGATATGACTCGTACGGTCGCTGTCGGCAAACCAGACCAATTCAAGAAAGATATTTACAACTTGACCCTCGAAGCCCAACAAGCTGCTCTTGACTTTATCAAACCAGGTGTGACTGCCCATGAAGTGGACCGTGCTGCCCGTGAGGTCATCGAAAAAGCTGGTTACGGTGAGTACTTCAACCACCGTCTTGGTCACGGTATCGGTATGGATGTCCACGAATTCCCATCTATCATGGAAGGAAACGACATGGTCATCGAAGAAGGCATGTGCTTCTCTGTTGAACCAGGTATCTATATCCCTGGTAAAGTCGGTGTCCGTATTGAAGACTGCGGTGTTGTTACCAAGGATGGCTTTGACCTCTTTACAAGCACCAGCAAAGACTTGCTTTATTTTGATTAATATTCATCTAATACTCAATGAAAATCAAAGAGCAAACTAGGAAACTAGCCGCAGGTTGCTCAAAACACTGTTTTGAGGTTGTAGATAAGACTGATGAAGTCAGCTCAAAACACTGTTTTGAGGTTGTGGATAGAACTGACGAAGTCAGTAACCATATCTACGGCAAGGCGACGTTGACGAGGTTTGAAGAGATTTTCGAAGAGTATAAAATCTTCCCACAATAAAACGCATAATATCAAGTTTTCAACACCTGATACTATGCGTTTTTCTGATTTTTAAGACTTTTGACTCAGCCTATTTATACTCAATGAAAATCAAAGTGCAAACTAGGAAGCTAGCCGCAGGTTGCTCAAAACAATGTTTTGAGGTTGCAGATGGAAGCTGACGTAGTTTGAAGAGATTTTCGAAGAGTATTACTTAATCTTCTTGATACTTTGACTAATAATAAATCCTACAATCATCCCTACCATATTTTGCATGAAATTTGGTAAAATTTCTGGTAGGGCTGCAGCCCAGCCATTCATCAAAGTAGAACCCAAGGCGTAGCCCCCTACCATGGCAACCGTTGCTAAGATAAGGCCTAACCACTGTGTTTTTCCTTTAAATCCTGCGAAAAATCCCTGCAAGCCATGGTTGACCAAGCTAAAGAACATCCACTGAGGATAGCCTGATAAGAGGTCAATCAAGAAACCTGCTAGTCCTCCTACTACAGCCCCTTCACGACTACCAAAGTAGAAGGCCGCAAAGAAAACACCCGCATCTAAAAGAGTTAGAATTCCTGTCGGTGTTGGGATTTTTAAGAAATAACCTAGAACCACAGAGAGGGCGGTTAATAGGGATACAAGGGCGATTTTAGTTGTTTTGGTTTGCTTCATATTGTCTTACTCCATACTGATCTGCTTGTGCAATGGCACGGTAAACGAAAGCCTTAGAGCTTTCTACTGCTGGTAAAAGTTCATCACCTTTGACTAGGTGACTGGCAATGCTAGAGGCAAAGGTACAACCTGCACCAGCATTTTGCCCTTGAATGACAGGATTTTCTAGGACTGTAAATTTTTGTCCGTCATAAAAGATATCTACAGCCTTGTCCTGACTAAGTCGATTGCCTCCCTTGATAATAACTGCTGGCGCTCCTAATTCATGCAATTTCTGTGCTGCAGCCTTCATGTCTTCCAAGGTTTTAATTTCCTGACCAGCCAATAATTCTGCTTCAGGAAGATTAGGTGTAATCACACTGACATAAGGGAAAAAACGAATCAGTTCTTGACAGAGTTCACTAACTGCTACGTCGTGCGTTTCCTTGCAGACCAAGACAGGGTCCAGAACCACAGGCACTACTGGGCGTTGCTTGATAAAGTCCAATGCCTTCTCAGCCACACTAACAGTAGGGAGAAGACCAATCTTAATCCCCGCAAATTCCACATCACGCAAGCTATCTAATTCATGTTGAAAAATGGTTTCGTCAGTTGGAAAGACTTCAAAGCCCTTTTCTGTTAAAGCTGTCAAACAAGTCACTGCTACAAAGCCATGCAAGCCGTTCAAGGTATAGGTTGATAAATCAGCTGACAAACCACCACCACTAAAAATATCATTTCCTGAAAGTGCTAAAATACGATTATTCTTCATAACGAATCTCCTTTAAATACAAACCATTAGGTGCTGCAGTGGGACCTGCAAGTTGCCTGTCCTTCTTCTCCAAGATGAGGTCAATCTGCTCTACTGGCATGCGGTTATTGCCAATTTTGAGTAGCGTCCCCACCATATTGCGAATCTGTTTATACAAGAAACCATTTCCTGAAAAGGTAAAAGTCAAAAACTGGCCTGTCTCATCAACCCTAAGACTGGCTTCTGTAATAGTGCGAACCTTATCCTCTACACTAGTCCCAGAGGCTGTAAAGCCAGTGAAATCATGGGTTCCTTCTAGCTTTTTGACGGCCTCCTGCATCCTCTCCACATCAAGTGGGTAAGGGAAGTGGGTGGCATAGTGACGGCGCATCGGATTTTTGGGACGTCCTCTATCCACGATAAACTCATAGGTCTTGCTATGCTTGGCATAACGACAATGAAAATCATCCGCCACAAGCTCAATTGAAATCACATCAATATCTTCAGGAGACTGAGTGTCCAAAGCAAAACGGAGCTTCTCCTCATCCATCTGATAAGGTAGGTCAAAATGAAGCACTTGTCCCAGGGCATGAACCCCACTATCAGTTCTACCAGCACCGTGAACAGTGATGGCTTTCCCCTTATTCAATCTAGTCAAGGTTTTTTCAATTTCTTCCTGAACGCTACGCGCATGAGGCTGGCGCTGAAAACCAGCAAAGGCGTAACCATCATAGGAAATAGTTGCTTTATATCTTGTCATAACTTCTATTTTATCAAGAAAATAATCTATAAACAAGGGTCTAAAACAAATATTGTCTGGGTACAAAAATCCCGAAAGAAAACTTAGGAATCAATCCTAAGCTCTCTTTTGAAGTAGGTACATGACAAAGACAGAGGTTACAATCAACCAAAATCCTAAGATAGCAAAGACCAACATACCATTGTGAGTTAGTAAGCCAATTGCACCTAGAACGAATGGGGTCGTAAAGGCTCCGAAACTACAGCCTAAAACTGCAAATGAAGTTGCTTGATTGAGGAGTTTAGCTGGAATTCTTTCAGAGACAAGTTGAAAGACCGTCGTCAAGGCTACACTGTAGGCAAAACCAGCCAGAATACTTCCTGCCACTACCACCCACAAGGATGGAGACAGTGCAATCACAATTTGCCCTAAGCCAAAAGTAATACCAGACCAGAGGAGCAGTTTCTCTTTAAAGATAGAAATCAAGAAAGAGAAACTCACACCAGCCACAATCCCGATTAACTGCATGACACTAAGAACAAAACTAGATAACTGGGCATCTCCAAGTCCTCTTTCCACCATCAAACTTGGAATACGGATGGTAATAGCTGTATTGGTACAAACTACCACTGCTGCTTCTATAGCTAGGGTAAAAATCAAGCCTTTCATTTCTCGAGTTAAGTGACTTGCTTCCTTCGCTTTTTTCTTGACTTCTTTCTTTTCTTTTCCATAAGGGACAAAGAGCAGATAAAGGGTCAGCACCAAAAATCCAGCACTATAGGCTAAGAAAGTAGCTGTCCAACCAAATGCCAACAACTGGCCGACTGCCAAGGTAATGAGAGAAGCTCCAACAACCTCTGCAGAACCACGTAGCCCTAACATCTGAATTCGCGTTTTCCCTTGATAGCGTTCACTGATAATAGAAATTGCCTTAGCATTAATCATCCCAACACCCAAACCAAAAAGAATCCGTGTTCCAAAGACAAAGGGATAGGCTTGATACCAGAAGGGAGCTGTACCGCTGAGTGATAAAATCAACAAGCCCAAACTAATCTGTAAGCGCTCAGGAAATATTTTTTCTAAGAAACCATTTAGTAGTAACATGATCATGATCCCAAAGGAAGGCAAGCTCGCTAAAAGCTCAATTTGTTCCTTAGGATACCCCTGATAATAGTCAAACATGGCTGGCAGGGCACTCGAGATGGAAAAGGATGTAATCAAAACGAGGGAGAGAGCCAAAATACTGGCCCGTTCTAAAAATTGTTTCATGAAATCTCTTTCTATATTTCTCTTAATCTTCTAATTTTTTGATAGTTATCAAATAAGCAAGAAAAGAAGAAGCCTCTTTGGTGTATAGACTCCTTCTTAAACTCGAAAATGAATCCCTTGTATCTTATACTCAATGAAAATCAAAGAGCAAACTAGGAAGCTAGCCGCAGGTTGCTCAAAACATGGTTTTGAGGTTGCAGATAGAACTGACGAAGTCAGTAACATATATACGGCAAGGCGAAACTGACGTGGTTTGAAGAGATTTTCGAAGAGTATTAGGATGACTTTCTCTTGATTTGCTTAATAAAGTAGAAGATAAATCCTGCCACCATATAGGCAACAAAGATAATCAGACACCACTTGAACACGACATCCCAACCCTTGTTCACATTCAAAAAGAAGTAAGGGAAGGGACTGACCTTAGAATTAGGAACATCAAGTTTCAGTACCAAACCATTGAAAAGAGCAAAAATCATATACAGCAAGGGTAAAATCGTCCACACAACTGGATCCCAAATCTTGTATTGACCCTGTTTGTCAAAAAAGAGGGTATCCGCTAAAAACCAGAGGGGAACGATATAGTGGCAAAGGAAATTTTCTAGGGTATAGAAATTAGTAGCAATGGGCGCCAGGAGGAAATGGTAAATCACACAGGTAATCATGATACTCATAGTGATTCCACCTTTTAAGCGCAAGAAGCTTGGCCTTTGCCAGTTTTCACCTAAACGGCTCATAACCTTTAGGAGATAGAGCGTAAAAATCGCGACTAAAAGGTTGGACAGAACCGTATAATAGAGCAACATCCCAAATCCACCATGCTTGGCGATTTCAAGATAAACTCCCGTAAAAGCCGCTAGAAACAAGAAGATACGGCTATAAAATACAAGTTTATAGTGTTTTGACATGCTTAAATTTTCTTCACAAACTCTGATTTGAGTTTCATGGCACCAAAGCCATCAATTTTACAGTCGATATTGTGGTCGCCTTCTACAATGCGGATATTTTTCACGCGCGTCCCTTGTTTCAAATCTTTTGGCGCACCTTTTACTTTCAAATCCTTGATGAGGGTTACTGTATCACCATCAGCCAATTTATTTCCGTTGGCATCGATAGCGACAATGCCCTCTTCTACTTCTGCAACTTCAGCAGGATTCCACTCATGAGCACACTCTGGGCAAACCAGTAGGGCACCGTCTTCGTAGACATACTCTGAGTTACATTTTGGGCAATTTGGTAAGTTGTTCATGGTTTCTCCTTATCATCATTCACTATTCTTTGAAAATCAAAATTTCTCGAACAGCAACTATTATACCTTAAAATCAGCATTTTGACAAATTTAGAAAAAACCGATATCAATCTATCGGCTTTTCTACATTTACATTCTTTTTTCAGCTTCTGCTTTGATTTTTTCAACTACTTCTTGAATGTTCAAACCAGTTGTATCAAGGTAGACAGCATCCTCTGCTTGTTTGAGAGGTGAAGTCTCACGATGACTATCCTTGTAGTCACGCGCAGCAATTTCCTCTTTTAAGGTTTCAAGATCTGTCTCAATTCCCTTGGCAATATTTTCCTTGTAACGGCGTTCTGCTCTCTCATCAACAGAAGCTACTAGGAAAATTTTCAATTCTGCTTGTGGCAATACAACAGTCCCAATATCGCGACCATCCATGACAATCCCACCTTGCTGGGCAATCTCTTGTTGGAGAGAAACTAGTTTCTCACGTACTTGAGGAATTGCTGCAATAGCAGAAACATGATTGGTCACTTCATTTTCACGGATAGGATGGGTAATATCCACATCCCCTACAAAGACAAGCTGTTCTCCAATTTCTGAACGTCCAAAACTGATTGGATGCTGGTCCAACAAGGCTAAAAGCTCCTCAATCTCTTCCACTCCTAATTGGTTCTTAAGAGCCATATAAGTCGCTGCACGATACATAGCACCTGTATCTAGGTAGGTGTATCCAAAATCCTTGGCAATAATCTTTGCGACCGTACTCTTACCACTTGAAGCAGGGCCGTCAATAGCAATTTGAATTGTTTTCATATCAACTCCTATTTTATTTTGACAACATCACCTGGATTAGCAAACCAAGACCCTGTAGCCATATGACTAGGATTTAAGGCTTCTAACTGAGCAATCGAAATCCCAGCGCGAGCTGCAATGGCTGCTTCTCCTTCTCCAGCTAAGACTTTTGTCGTCCCTTCTGGATCTGTAGCTTCCTCCGAGTGTTCAGAAGAAGATTCTGAACTCTGTTCAGGCTGGGAACTACTAGAAGATGAAATCTGTACTACATTTGCATCTGAATCGTGAAAATCTTTCAAGGCTGCTGTGCGATTACTCCCCCCCGTTGATAGATAGATAAGAACAATAATCATCACGACTACAATCACGAAGAAAATACTAGCTAAAATCGTCAAGACACGATTGGCCACTACATCTCTGCCTTGAGTTCTCTTACGACGCTCTGCTCTTGATTCTTCTTGATCATAAATATCTTCTTGCCACGGTTCTTTTTCCATACCCTACTCCTTGTTTTTTTTTACTTTTCTTATTACAATATAAATATGAACATGAAAATCATACTTATACCTGAACGATGTATCGCCTGTGGGCTTTGCCAAACTTATTCTGATTTATTTGATTACCACGATAATGGAATCGTGCGTTTTTACGATGATCCTGACCAGCTGGAAAAAGAAATTTCTCCTAGCCAGGACGTCTTAGAGGCTGTTAAAAATTGCCCAACTCGCGCCCTGATTGGAAACCAGGAAGCCTAAATCAATGGCGATAATCCACTCCCTCTAGTTTAGCACATTTCCATGTAAAATTATAGTCTTTTCACTTTATTTTTTTCTGTAAAATCAGGAAGGTCACTTTTTTCTTTGATAAGATAAAGTGGTCTTTTTTTAGTCTCTAGATAGATCTTACTGATATACTTGCCGAGAATCCCAATGGTCAAGAGTTGAATGCCTCCAAGAAAGAGAATAACAGCCATCAGAGAGGTCCAACCAGATGTCGGATTGCCCAAAATGAGAGTCCGAACCACAACAAAAAAGGTCATTAGCAGAGAAAGAAAACAAGATAGGAGACCAGCCGCAAAAGCGATAATTAAGGGAAAATCTGAAAAATTAACAATCCCTTCAATGGAGTAAAAAAAGAGTTGCCTGAAACCCCAACTGGTCTTACCAGCCTGCCTTTCGACATTGGGATAGTCCAGATAATGGGTTTTAAAGCCGACCCAGGCAAAAAGCCCTTTAGAAAAACGATTGGACTCAGTCAAGCTTAAAATGGAATCTACTACAGATCTTCTCATCATGCGAAAATCACGGACACCTGACGGAAGGGCTACTGGGCTAATTTTTTGCATAAGGCGGTAAAAGAGATTAGCACAGAAACTGCGAAAGAAGGGTTCTCCCTCTCGACTGGTTCTTCGTGTTCCTACACAGTCCAAATCTGCATTTTGGTCTAGTAAGTTTTTCATCTCAAGCAACATACTAGGAGGATCCTGAAGGTCTGCATCCATCACCACCACCAAATCTCCTGTCGCATATTGTAAGCCTGCATAGAAGGCTGCTTCTTTGCCGAAATTTCGTGAGAAAGAAAGATAATGAACTGCCGAATTTTGCTCCCGATAAGCCTTTAAAAGTTCTAAGGTTCCATCACTTGATCCATCATCGACAAAGACATACTCGATTTCTGTTTCCAAATCTGGAAGTAAAGCTTCCAAAGCCTGATAAAAAAGAGGAAGTACTTCCTCTTCGTTTAAACAGGGGACAATGATTGATATCACCATCTTAGTCTTCGAATCCATTTGGATGCTTGCTTTGCCAACGCCATGCGTCTTCACACATTTGGGTGATGTCGAGTTCTGCTTCCCAACCGAGTTCTGCTTTGGCTTTTGCAGGATCTGAATAGCAGGCTGCGATATCACCTGGGCGACGGTCTACGATACGGTAAGGAATTGGACGTCCCACCGCTTTTTCCATATTTTGGATAATTTCAAGAACAGAATAGCCTTTCCCTGTTCCAAGGTTATAAACGTTTAGGCCTGAACCTTTTTGGATTTTTTTCAGAGCTGCAACGTGACCTTTAGCCAAATCGACAACGTGGATATAGTCACGAACACCAGTTCCGTCTTCCGTATCGTAATCGTCTCCAAACACTTGCACTTGCTCTAATTTTCCAACAGCTACTTGAGTTACATATGGCAAAAGATTGTTTGGAATACCATTTGGATTTTCTCCTAAATCACCACTCTCATGCGCTCCGATTGGGTTAAAGTAACGAAGCAAGACAACATTCCACTCTGAGTCTGCCTTGTAGATATCTGTCAAAATTTCCTCAAGCATAAGCTTAGTACGGCCATATGGATTGGTCACTGAAAGTGGGAAATCTTCCAAGATGGGTACTGTGTGCGGATCACCGTAAACTGTCGCAGAAGAACTGAAAATGATGTTTTTACAGTTGTTTTCTTCCATAGCTTTCAAAAGGCTAACAGTTCCTGCGATATTGTTGTCATAATAGGCAAGAGGGATACGTGTTGATTCGCCAACAGCCTTCAAACCAGCAAAGTGAATGACTCCTGTTGGTTCTTCTTGTTTGAAAATGTCTCTGAGGGTATCTGTATCACGGATATCTGCCTCATAGAAAGGCACTTCAACTCCTGTAATTCTCTCAACAACTTCTAAACTTTTTCTGTTACTATTAAC
The DNA here is from genome assembly GCF_047464945.1 of Streptococcus mitis. Taxonomy (GTDB): domain Bacteria; phylum Bacillota; class Bacilli; order Lactobacillales; family Streptococcaceae; genus Streptococcus; species Streptococcus mitis_EA. Next base: position 51,949 of record NZ_JASHAX010000004.1, read on the forward strand.
AAGGTTATCCACCACAACAACTTGATGACCTGCTTGGATTAACTCAATAACAGTGTGGGTTCCGATAAAACCTGCTCCACCCGTTACCAAAATCTTTTCTTGCATCTTCTTTCCTCGATTCTCGGATTTTTTCTTATTTTACCATTTTTGATAGGGAATGTCATTTGCCATCCTAGAAGCTAAGCTAAAATTTCAGTAAAATATTTATTCGATTTTTAGTCGTTTGACATAGTTTTCAATTGGGTAGTTTGCTGGGTCCAAGGTCAATTCCCTGCTTTGGACCAGTTGTGCTAGGTGGTAACCAATGATAGGACCCGTTGTGAGGCCTGATGAACCTAGTCCACTGGCTGCATAGACACCTGACAATTCTGGAACCTCTCCAAAGAAAGGAGAGAAATCACTGGTATATGCACGGATTCCCACACGCTCACCAGCTCTGGTAGCTTCTACTAAACTAGGATAGCAAGGCAGGGCTGCCTCCTCCATTTGCTGGAGTAAGGTTTCATCTACCGTCAAATCAAATCCCATGTCATTTTCATGAGTAGCACCTAAGGACAATTTCCCACCTGCAAAAGGAATCAAATCCCACTCCCCTTCTGGCATAACCACAGGATAAGATTCCATGTCTTGGGCAAGCCAATAATCTCGGAGTTGTCCTTTTTGGGGACGAACATCCACAGCATAACCCAAGGGTTCTAACATATCCCCCAACCAAGCTCCCGTCGCCAAAATGACCTGATCAAACACCTCTGCACCAATCTGATATCCTGATGCTAAAGGTGTCAGAGTCACTTTTTCTTTGACCAGTTTGACTTGACAGGCTTCCAGCAAACGAGTTACTAAAAGTTGGCCATCTACTCTCGCTCCACCAGAAGCATAGAGCAAGCGGTCAAATCCCTGCAAGCCAGGGAATAATTCATTTGAAGACGCTTGGTCTAAAATGGCTAATTGCCCTATCAAGGGAGACTCTTCTCTGCGCTGGAGGGCTAGGTCATAGAGTTCTTCCAACTTGGATTCATCCTTTTTCAGGAGAAAGACTCCCGAACGCTGGTAAAAGTCGATTTCCTGACCTGACTTCTCTAAATCAGCCAACAAATTCACATAAAAGTCAGCCCCTAAGCGCGCCATCTTGTACCAGGCCTTATTGCGGCGTTTTGAAAACCAAGGGCTGATAATTCCAGCTGCTGCCTTGGTAGCCTGACCTTTTCCATGGTCAAAAACGGTCACCTTTAGGTCACTTTCTTTCGAGAGGTAGTAGGCAGCTGTGGCACCCACAATCCCGGCTCCGATAATGGCAATTTTTTTCATTGTTTTCACTTTCTAACTAGATATGGTGGAAAGGATTGGTCGATGCTTGACTAGGTACAATATCAATAGTCCAGCCACTTTCTACTTTCCATTGATTAAGAAGCTCTGCGATTTTTTCCACAAACAGCACTTCGATATAGTGTCCTGGATCCAGTGCCAACAAGCCATCAGACAGCATATCCTGGGCAGTATGGTAGTAGATGTCACCAGTGATATAGACATCCGCCCCTTTTGCTAAAGCATCCTTATAGAAAGACTGCCCGCTACCACCACAGATGGCCACTCTTGAAATAGGCTTCTGCAAGTCATTCTCTTGATAATGCACCAATCGAAGACTATCTAAACCAAAGACTTGCTTAACATGTTGGGCTAGTTCCCCAAATGTCTGAGGCTGAATATTCCCAATACGTCCAATCCCACGTTCAGAGCCTGTCTCCTGTAGATAGGTCGTCTCCTCAATGCCTAGCATCTGACAGAACCAGTCATTGAGACCATTTTCAACGATATCAATGTTGGTATGGCTGACATACACTGCAATGTCATGCTTGATGAGATCAATGTAAATCTGATTTTGTGGACGGCTGGATATCAAATCCTTGATGGGACGGAAAATCGGCGTGTGCTTGACAATAATCAAGTTCACACCCTTTTCAATGGCTTCAGCCACCGTTTCTTCACGAATATCGAGAGCCACCATAACCCTTTGGATATCCTTGTCCAAAGTTCCAATTTGCAGGCCACGACTGTCTCCCTCCATTGAAAATTCCTGAGGGCAAAAGGCTTCATATGCGTTAATTACTTCACTTGCTAGCATGGAGAACCTCCTTGATGGCTTGAATTTTATCCACTAGAACTTGACGTTCCTCCAGATTTTTTTCTGGGATTTGTCCGAGGGCAAACTCTAGCTTAACAGCTTCTTTTTGCCATTTTTGGACAAAGACTGGGCTGACTTCTTTGGACAAAAAAGGACCAAAGCGGACATCGCTGGCTGATAACTTCATTTGTCCTGCTTCCACCACCAAAATCTCATAAAACTTACCAGCTTCTTCTAGAATGCTTTCTGCCACAATCTGAAAGCCATTGTCTTGCAACCAAATACGCAAGTCGTCTTCACGATTATTGGGCTGGAGAATCAAACGCTCTACGTTAGCTAACTTGTCCAAGCCTTCTTCTAAAATCCTAGCAATCAAACGGCCGCCCATCCCTGCTATGGTAATGACAGACACTTGGTCTGCCTCTTCAAAAGCTGCCAAGCCATTGGCTAAACGAACTTGGATTTTCTCCTTTAGGCCGTGAGCCTCAACATTTTTGACCGCAGACTGATAGGGGCCTTCCACAACTTCACCTGCAATGGCACTTTCGATTTGTCCTCTTTCGACTAACTCGATAGGCAAATAAGCATGGTCACTCCCCACATCGAGTAAAATGGCTCCCTGTGGCACAAAGGAAGCCACTAATTCTAATCTCTTTGAAATCATCTTCTCTCACTTTCCAAACTCTATTACCTCTTATTATACCACATTTCAGCTGGCAATCTTGTACCTAAAAAGACCACAATCCACAGATTGCAGCCTTTCTTTATTTTCTGGCTTGATAGCGACTAGTCAGGATGAAAATCACGATAAAGACCAACATCATGACACCATAAACAGGTAATGTTTGTCCTGTTAAGGTTGAAATTTCAAGCAGTTTTTGAATTCTTGGGAAGAGAGCTGTGGCTAGGAAGCCTCCTACTGACCAAACAATCAAGAGGACACGCCAGAGAGTGAATGGCATGCAGGCTCTAAATACGGATAAGAAACCAATTGATCCCAAGAGATAATAGAGGAGGGTTGAGATTTCTAACTCAGACCAACCTTGACTCGCTCCAAATATTTTCACAAAAAGAACACTGAAGACAACCATGAGAGCACTTGGTAGGGCACGAAGCATGGATCTTCTGAGGAAATTTGGCTCAACAGGTTTGATATTTCGCTCAAAAGTCAGAACGAATGGTGGGAAACCTTCCACGAACTGGTCAATCATGGTAATCTGGATCGGAATGAAGGGGAAAATCAAGATCCATTCAGACCGTCCCAGAAGAGCACTAGCAATACAGATGACTGCGAGCAAGAATGAGTAGATGGTCTTTATCAAGAAAATCGGTGCGATATGGGCAATGTTATTGACCACACGACGACCTTCAAAGAGAATCTCAGGAACATCATTAAAGTCTGAGTTCAAGAGAACCAAATTGGCAATCTGACGAGTCGCTGGATCCCCTTCCGCCATTACGATGGAACAATCCGCCTCACGAAGGGCCAAGATATCATTGACCCCGTCCCCTGTCATAGCTGTTGTATGCCCCGCTTTTTTCAGCGTTTGGATGATGAGTTTCTTTTGATGAGGGGAAACCCGTCCGAAAATAGCTGTCTCCTCAGCCATAGCAACCAATTCCTCATCCGTGATTTTCGAACAATCTACATAGCTCTGATAGTCTACAAAACCTGCTTTTTGGGCAATACTTGAAACAGTGACTGGATTATCACCAGAGATAATCTTGAGCCCCACTTCCTGAGAACGGAGATAGTCCAGCGTCTCTGCTGCTCCCTCTCGAATCGGGTCCAAGATTTCCAGCAAGGCTAGAGCCTGAATATCAGATGGTTTTTGTGGTTTGTGATGGTCTAATTTCTCCTGACTGAGAGCTAAGACCAAGACACGTGAACCTCTCTCCAAGGCCTCTCTGGCTTCTGGGACCTCAGAAGCCAGCAACATCTCAGGCGCCCCTAAGAAAACTGTTCCCAAACCTTCTAACTCCATAGCTCCCCACTTGCGGTCGCTCGAGAAGGGGAGATTCGAAATCATAGGATAAGTAACTTCTCCCACAAAACGCTTTCGAATAGCTTGAGCTGTTGGATTTTTATCCTCACTATGGGCTATATAGCTGGCCAAGATGCTAGCAAGCGCTGACTCTCCATACTCTTCGGTCAAAGGAAGAACATCCTCCACCTGCATCTTTCCTTGGGTGATGGTGCCCGTCTTATCCAAACAGAGCATATCCACGCGTGCCAAGGTCTCAACAGAATACATCTCCTGCACCAAAACCTTTTTCAAGCCCAGCTTAATCACCGCAGTCAAGAGCGAAGTAATGGTCAAAAGGGCGATTCCCTTAGGCAACATTCCCAAAAGAGCTGTCGATGAATTTACAACGGACGACTTGAGAGGCAAGCCTTTTAAAAGCAAGGCTTCTAGCAAGAGAGCTAGACCAAAGGGAATGATAATCTTCCCAGTAAAACCGGCTAGTTTATCCAGAGATTTCATGATACGGGAGTTGATGGGTTTCACTGTTTTGGCTTCCAGCATGAGTTTGGCAGCATAGTTGTCTGCACCGACATGGTGAACTTGAGCTAAAACTGCCCCACTAGCCAAGAAACTTCCAGACAAAAGCAAGGCGTCAACTTCCTTTTGCACCAAATCACTTTCCCCCGTTAGCATGGCTTCATTAACCTCCGCAAAGCCTTCCAAAACTAAGGCATCACTAGGAATCTGCTCTCCTGCAGACAAACGAATGACATCTCCTAACACCAATTCTTCAGGATTCAGAGCCACTTCTTGACCATCACGAATAGTTTTGACCTTTTCCTTGGTCATGAGATTGAGCTTGTCCACCATGTGTTTAGCCCGCAACTCGGTGACAATTCCAGAAAAAGCGTTAAAGCAGATAACGGCAAAGAAGACCAGATTGCTCCAAGCCTGCACAAAGGCAAGGGCCAAAGCAATGGCAAAGTTCAAAGCGTTAAAAAGGGTAAAGACATTTCGTTTAACGATTTGCCAAGTGCTGGTACTGGCCGAAGCAGTAAAATCATTGACCAAGCCCTTAGCCTGTCTTTTCTTGACTTCTCTTTGGGTTAATCCCATAATCTTATTTTTATCCATAAATTCTATCATATCATTTTTTATGATAGAATACTAATCTCATCCTAAATATACTTATTACAAATAGAAAAAGTTTGCCAGCCCTCCTTTGATAAGGTATAATAATAACAAGAAAATAATCGAAGGAGATCGCATGTTTTATACTTATTTACGTGGATTGGTTGTCTTGCTCCTATGGTCCATCAATGGCAATGCCCATTATCATAATACTGATAAAATTCCTAATCAAGATGAAAATTATATTTTGGTTGCGCCTCACCGCACTTGGTGGGATCCAGTTTACATGGCCTTTGCGACCAAGCCAAAACAATTCATCTTCATGGCCAAAAAAGAACTCTTTGCCAACCGTATCTTTGGTTGGTGGATTCGTATGTGTGGTGCTTTTCCTATCGACCGTGAAAATCCTAGCGCCTCAGCCATCAAATACCCTATCAACGTCCTTAAAAAAAGTGACCGCTCTCTCATCATGTTTCCAAGTGGGAGCCGTCACTCAAACGATGTAAAAGGTGGCGTAGCTCTGATTGCCAAAATGGCCAAGGTCCGTATCATGCCGGTTACCTACACAGGTCCCATGACCTTGAAAGGCTTGGTTAGCCGTGAACGTGTCGATATGAACTTTGGAAATCCAATCGATATCTCAGATATCAAGAAAATGAATGATGAAGGCATTGAAACAGTCGCCAATCGCATTCAAGCAGAATTCCAACGTTTGGACGAAGAAACGAAACAATGGCATAATGATAAAAAACCAAACCCACTCTGGTGGTTTATTCGCATACCTGCCCTCATCCTTGCCATTATCCTCGCTATCCTAACTATTATCTTTAGCTTTATCGCGAGCTTCGTATGGAATCCAGATAAGAAAAGAGAAAAACTTGCTTAAATAAATACAACAATCCCTTGGCAAAAGCCAAGGGATAAATCTTTTATTCGATTTTCCATTTTTGGGCCAACCAGCTGGAAAAAGCTAGGAATCGTTCAGCTACTTGTTCATGATGTCCATAAGGGTCAAAGACAAACTGACAGTTCGGATAGCGTTCCTGAAGACTGGTATGGATCTGCTCAGCATAGACTGGTGCTTGAGCCAAGCGATTAGTATGGTGTGCTCCTTCTGTTTGACCATTTTGTAAATACAGCAAACAGTCTAGATTTTTCACTGTTTTTGCCTTGCAGTAAGTCACAAAATCAGGATACCAAAAGGAACCGCATATGGAGAAGACACAGGAAACCTTGTCAAAGCTGAAAAGACTGTAGACTGCCGCCAAACCACCTAGTGAATAACCTCCGTAGGCAAGGCGTGCTTCATCCAGTCGATAAAGCGACTGCAACTTATCTAAAAGACCTCCAAATAAATGATCATGATAGGCGTTGGCCTGACCGCCAAAATCTGGAGCTCCATCTCTCAGAGCAGCTACCTTCCAGGGTGTGTAGTCGTCTAAGCGATCTTTAGAGATCAAGCCCACTAAAATCACAGATTCGGAAAGGGACGATAAGAAATCCAAGTTTCCATCATTCAATAAAATAGCCGGATAGATTTGATTGGGGGTGTAGTTAGAAGGAAGGCTGATTTTGACTTGAATTCCTTCCCAATCAAACTCATTATTTATTGATAAAGTCATTGATTTTCTCAAGGGAATCAATCACTGCTGGACCATAGTCCATCAATTCATCGTAAGAGATGGTCATAATTTTTTGATTCTTAATAGCAGGAACGCTTTCCAAAACAGCATTTGCCTTCATCAACTCTACTGCTTTTTCATCCAATTTTTTATTGCGATCGCTGGTTACATAGATAATCAATTCAGGATCCATTGACACAAGATTTTCCAAGGTCAAGCCTGATGTCCCCGTAGCAACGTTGGTATAACCAAGTTGGTTCAACAAACTTTCTTGCAAAGCAGACTTATAGGCACCGAAGGTTTCATCATTATAAGCAACCATAATCAAAGCCTTTTTCTTTTCACCTTGACTTGCTGGGTTTGCTTTCTTAACAGCGTCAATTTTAGTTTGTAATTGGGCCGCGTATTCATTGGCCTTGTCCTGCACATTAAAAATCATTCCAAGATTTTTTACATCTTCTACGATATTCCCCAAATCTTGCTGAATTGTTGAGAGAGAAGCTTTTTGCGTATAAACTGGGATTTTATTTTCATTCCAAGTGCTAACTGTCCCCAAGGATTTTTCAGAAAACATCATGTTTCGACCCATCACAGCATCTGGCTCATAAGAGAGGACTGTCTCTTGTGAGACTGTTTTTTTATCCCCAATTTGAGGAATAGTCGCAATCGCGTCCTTGTATTTGTCCGTCACAGCATTGTCTGGATTGAGCATACCAACAATTTTATCCTTCAAGCCTAACTCCAATAAGATTTCAGTGGTTGAAAGATTGTTGGTGATAACTTTTTCAGGTTCCTTGTCAAAAACTTGTTCGACTTCATTCCCTTTCGCGTCATAGGTTTTGACCGTTAGTGGATAAGTCGTCTCTGCGATGGCCTTTTGACTTGTTTCTGTGCTAGATTGTGTGGTAGCTTTTTCTGTAGTAGTGTTACCACAAGCTGCCATGGTTAGAGTAGCTACTGTTACCAGTAAAATGCTTAGTGTTTTTTTCATCTTGTTTTCCTTTTCATTCTTATAAATAGTGAATCATGGCTTGCTGATCCTCGGTCCAAGTCACCTGACTTTGAACTCCGTATACAGTTTGCAATGACTCAGGGGTGATGGTCTCCTTTGGAGTCCCTTGGTAAAGGATTTCTCCTTCTTTCATCAGATAGAGATAATCCGAATAGCGACAAGCAAGTTGAATATCATGTAGGACAGCTAGAACATTGACCTTGAGATTTTTCACAATGGCTAACAAGTCTAGCTGATACCTGATATCCAGGTGATTGGTTGGTTCGTCTAGGAGCAAGATAGTCGGTTCTTGCGCCAAGGCTCGGGCTAACAAGACTCGCTGTTTCTCTCCTCCTGACAGGGACGAATAGAGACGAGTTTTCTTCTCAAGCATATCCACCTTAACGAGAGCATCTTGAACGAGGGCATAATCTCTTTCCCCTTCCTTCTGTAAAAAAGAGAGGTGGGGAGTTCTTCCCAGCAAGACGATTTCTTCAACTGTACAATCAAACTGCAGTTGGTTAAACTGGGTCACAACTGCCATTTGCTTGGCTGTTTCTTTGAGCGTCCATTGTTCCAGAGGCTTTCCATCTAGACTTATCAATCCTTTGTCCGCCTTTTCCTGACGATAGAGGAGTTTAAGTAGACTGGTTTTCCCGCTTCCATTTGGTCCTAATATCGTGTGAAATTGATTCCCTTCAACCTTAAGAGAGACTCCTTTGAGGATTTTTTTCTCTCCTAGTCCAAAATGGATATCCTGACAAATCAAGTCCATATCAGACCCTCACCTCCCTTCTCCTACCTCCAACAATGTAGATAAAGAAGGGAGCACCTACTAAGGCTGTGAAAATACCAATAGGCAACTCAGCATTTGGAATGATGATACGAGAGAGTACGTCTGCCCAGATGACAAAGAGGGCACCCAGCAAGGTTGCAACAGGAAAAAGTCTCCTGTAATTCGTTCCTACTAACCCTCGAGCTAAATGTGGAGTAATCAGACCGACAAATCCAATAATCCCACAGGTTGCCACTAAGACTGCTGTCAGCACAGCCACCATGGTCACATAAAGATACCAATAAAAGCGTAAGGGAATCCCCAAAGTTAAAGCAGCCTCATCTCCCATCATCATCGCATTGAAAACACGATACTGAGTAGCGAAAAATAGAAAGGCTATTCCTACTACTATAGTTGGCAGAACCAAGTCTGCCCAGGAAGTCCCAGCAAGCGAACCCATGGTCCAAAACTTAATGGTCATCACACTGTCCGCATTAGCGCCAACTGAGATAATAAAGTTTGAAAAAGCCAGAAAGAGAGCGTTGACCACCGTTCCTGATAAGATCAGACTAGAAGTCGTCATCCTTCCCTGCATAGAGGCAATGATGAGAACAGCAATTGTTGCCAAGATAGCTCCAAGAAAAGCTCCAAGGCTAATCATCACTTTTAAACCAAGAATGATGCTCAAGGTTGCCCCTAAAGTTGCACCCGCAGAGATTCCTAAGACATAAGGTTCTGCGATAGGATTGTTCACTGTAGACTGCATCACGCTACCACACATAGAAAGACCAGCCCCAACTATCAAGCCTAACAATACTCGGGGGAATCTCATGTTCCATACAATGGCAAGAGTAGACTTGGAAACCTCTCCTATCTCAAGAGGAAATCCCAACCTGCTCAAAATAATCCGATAGGTATCGCTTAGATGAATCGCAACGGATCCCATTGAAACTGCTAGAAAGAGGGAAATTCCTAAAACACCTAGTAAAATACCTAAAAGCAATACAAATTGCAGGTCCTGTCGGCTTCCAGAAAATTTGGAAAGCATGCAAACCTCCTTTGATAGAATATTAAAATTTTAGAAAATTCTCATGAAAAGTATACCATATTTTCAACAATGGAACAAGATGAGAAAAATGAATATAGTTGCTTTTACAGTGTCAAAAACCGCAACAGAAGATCATACTTGAGTATATCTAGGTAAGAGGACAACATAAAAAGCCCTCTGAAATCAGAGAGCTTGATTTGAGTTCGGGCTAAAATCCTAGTGAAACAAAAAAATCTACACGGTCAGAAAAGTCTCTATCGTGCCATTTTCATACATGATGTATAGTCCAAGTAGAATGAATACTAAGGGCACAATGATTCGCTCGTATTTTTCAATTGTCTCGAATATTAACGGAATAGAGGATAACACCCGACTAATCTCGCATAAGATAATTATGCCGATTACAAACACAAGCAAGGCCACGAGGGTCTGTGACCAATCTAACGAAGCAAAATAAGGTATATAGATACCTAAATTATCTCCGCCAGACGCAATTGTCAGCAATGTAACTGTCCAAAACAGTTGATTTGCCTTGCTTTGTTCTAATCTTTCAATAATTTCTTCCTCTTCTTCCTCACCTTCTCCAATAATTGCAAAGCGAATCCCTAAATAGATAGGGATTAAACCAAGCAATCCAACCATCCATTCTTCAGGCACGAAATTAACGACATAAGCAGCAACTAAACTCGCCCCTACAAGTAAGCCTGTGCCTAGATATTGCCCCGCATAAATATGCCATTTTTGTTTATTCTGTGATAGCTGTGCAAATAAAATAAATAAAATAATTAAATAATCGATACTGGTGGAAATATAAACACCAATAGCAGATATGATTGTCTGTCCCATAAAAAACCCTCCTGTATTAGTCAGTAATAAATCAGCAGATTTTAGGAGAGCACAGACACATTAATTTAGCTATCGCTAGTGGGTAATTTCGAACATAGGAAAGCATTTTACTCCTCCTCAAAACGTAGTTACAAAGTAATTTCTAACTGGAATTCGGTGACTACTTCCATGTAAAGTATAACATACTATACTTTACTTCGTAAAGTGTGGGCTCTCCGAGGGTCTTGTAGACTGCTACTATTTGAGGTTTTTGTAGTCTCCAAAATTGTGGCCGATAAAACCTGAACAAAAAATCTCCCCGAAGGGAGATCATTCTGGTTTATTTTACCTTACAGTGCTAGGAACCGTAACCTAAGATTATACTTGAGCATATCGAGGTAAGGTAACAAAAGTAAAAAAGCTACCCAATTTAGAGTAGCTTCATTATCAAGATATGCTCAATTGAACACGGCCTAAGCACTTGGCAAAAAAGATAAAATCTCCTAGAAACTGAAGTTTCTTCGTCAATTTTCCTATTTTTGCTTTGTGCTTTTGACGGCCTTTGTATCTTGAATTAGCGACGAAGTCCTAGAGAGTTGATCAACTCACGGTAACGGTTAACGTCGTTTTTACGCAAGTATGCAAGCAAGTTACGACGGCGACCGATTTTTTTCATCAATCCACGGTAAGTAGCGTGGTCTTTTTTGTGTTGTTTGATGTGTTCGTTAAGGTGGTTGATTTCCCAAGTAAGGACAGCAACTTGAACCTCTACTGAACCTGTATCACCTTCGTGACGTGCATATTGTGCGATGATTTCATTTTTTTTCTCTTTTGAGATTGCCATGATGTTTCTCCTTTTTATTTGGCTTCATCCGAGTGACAGGTTGGCATGCCTGTAACCAAGAAGAAGTTATTTGTCTTTACGACAATCCTTATTCTACCAATAACTAACTTCTTTGTCAACAGATTTACTTTCTTGTTTTAAATATGATATAATAACCATAACAAGCAATCTAAGTTGTCTGTTTTTTTAAACGAGGTGATTATCATACCTAGATTCTATTCCCATCTCCCCTATTATTTGGTCATCTTTTTCTTTTATTGGCCACTTTATCAGTTGTTATCACTAATTATTTCTGACCCCCTTTTACTCAAGAGTCTCTACGTAAATAATATTCTCTTCTTTACACCTCTGGTAATCTTGATTGTATCGTTACTCTATAGCTACCGTTTCCGTTTCTCTCTTTGGTTGTTACTGGGGAACGGACTGCTCTATTGTTTTACCATCATTACTTTCAGAGAATTTATCCTTCCCTACTTCCTAGCCTATGAAGTCTTTGCTCTGGTGGGCATGGCTTCCGGTATTGGTATCAAGCATATTCTACAAAAATGAAAAACAAAAAACTTTCACAAAATCCTTGAAAAATCTCACAATCATGCTATAATAATCCATAGAGACAAGTCACTTAGTCCCTTTCTACTAGAGAGTGCGTGGTTGCTGGAAACGCATAGAAAGACTATAGTGATACTACTCTACTGACTTTTATGCAAACATAAAACGGTGGCCACGTTAGAGCCAATCAGAGGTGTCCCTCTCTTTTGAGGTACATAAATGAAGGTGGAACCACGTTGCGACGTCCTTTTTAGGATGTCGTTTTTTGTTTTTCTAGCTTTCACAATCCTCTATCCCTGTTTTCAGAATAGGGTTAACACATTCGTAAATAATATAAGTAAGGAGAACATCATGATTAACATTACTTTCCCAGACGGCGCTGTTCGTGAATTCGAATCTGGCGTTACAACTTTTGAAATTGCCCAATCTATCAGCAATTCCCTAGCTAAAAAAGCCTTGGCTGGTAAATTCAACGGCAAACTCATCGACACTACTCGTGCTATCACTGAAGATGGAAGCATCGAAATTGTGACACCTGATCACGAAGATGCCCTTCCAATCTTGCGTCACTCAGCTGCTCACTTATTTGCCCAAGCCGCTCGTCGTCTTTTCCCAGACATTCACTTGGGAGTTGGTCCAGCCATCGAAGACGGCTTCTACTACGATACAGACAACACAGCTGGTCAAATCTCTAACGAAGACCTTCCTCGTATCGAAGAAGAAATGCAAAAAATTGTCAAAGAAAACTTCCCATCAATCCGTGAAGAAGTGACTAAAGACGAGGCACGTGAAATCTTCAAAAATGACCCTTACAAATTAGAATTGATTGAAGAGCACTCAGAAGACGAAGGTGGTTTGACTATCTATCGTCAGGGTGAATATGTAGACCTTTGCCGTGGCCCACACGTCCCTTCAACAGGTCGTATCCAAATCTTCCACCTTCTCCATGTAGCAGGTGCTTACTGGCGTGGAAATAGCGACAACGCTATGATGCAACGTATCTATGGTACAGCTTGGTTTGACAAGAAAGACTTGAAAAACTACCTTCAAATGCGTGAAGAAGCCAAAGAACGTGACCACCGTAAACTTGGTAAAGAGCTTGACCTCTTCATGATTTCTCAAGAGGTTGGTCAAGGTTTGCCATTCTGGTTGCCAAACGGTGCGACTATCCGTCGTGAATTGGAACGCTACATCGTTGACAAAGAGCTAGCTTCAGGCTACCAACACGTCTACACTCCACCACTTGCTTCTGTTGAACTTTACAAGACTTCTGGTCACTGGGATCATTACCAAGAAGACATGTTCCCAACTATGGACATGGGTGACGGGGAAGAATTTGTCCTTCGTCCAATGAACTGCCCGCACCACATCCAAGTCTTCAAACACCATGTTCACTCTTACCGTGAGTTGCCAATCCGTATCGCTGAAATCGGTATGATGCACCGCTACGAAAAATCTGGTTCCCTGACTGGTCTTCAACGTGTACGTGAAATGTCACTCAACGATGGTCACCTCTTTGTGACTCCAGAACAAATCCAAGAAGAATTCCAACGTGCTCTTCAGTTGATTATCGATGTTTATGAAGACTTCAACTTGACTGAATACCGCTTCCGCCTCTCTCTTCGTGACCCTCAAGATACTCACAAGTACTTTGATAACGATGAAATGTGGGAAAATGCTCAAACCATGCTTCGTGCAGCCCTTGATGAAATGGGCGTGGACTACTTTGAAGCCGAAGGTGAAGCAGCCTTCTACGGACCAAAATTGGATATTCAAGTTAAGACCGCTCTTGGAAAAGAAGAAACTCTTTCTACTATCCAACTTGACTTCTTGCTTCCAGAACGCTTCGATCTTAAATACATCGGAGCTGATGGTGAGGAGCACCGTCCAGTTATGATCCACCGTGGAGTTATCTCAACTATGGAACGCTTCACAGCTATCTTGATTGAGAACTACAAGGGTGCCTTCCCAACATGGCTAGCACCTCACCAAGTAACCCTCATCCCAGTATCTAACGAAAAACACGTGGACTACGCTTGGGAAGTGGCTAAGAAACTCCGTGACCGTGGTGTCCGTGCAGATGTAGATGAGCGCAATGAAAAAATGCAGTTCAAGATCCGTGCTTCACAAACAAGCAAGATTCCTTACCAATTAATCGTTGGGGACAAGGAAATGGAAGACGGAACTGTTAACGTTCGTCGCTATGGCCAAAAAGAAACACAAACTGTCTCAGTTGATGACTTTGTTCAAGCTATCCTAGCTGATATCGCCAACAAATCACGCGTTGAGAAATAAGAGATAAAATCCTAGCTACCTAAAAAGCAACAACTATTTCAGCTGTTGCTTTTTATATTTTTACTCAATGAAAATCAAAAAGCAAACTAGGAAGCTAGCCGCAAGCTGTACTTGAGTACGGTAAGGCGACGCTGACGTGGTTTGAATTTGATTTTCGAAGAGTATTATTTAATCCGAGCTAGTAGTGATTGACCAAACCACCACACAAGATTTGCTTTCATGAGTTAGATAAGATCAATATCCTCAATCCTTGTCTGCTTCATTTTCTTTTACGAGATCTTTTTGTGAATCCTTTTCAGAGAGTTTTTGATCGATATACTTGTTAATGGTTTCATAAAATTCCTTGGTCGTATCACTGTCTAATTTTGTCGAATTATGAACTTGATTGACTTTCAATTGAACAGATTGAATACCGTAAGAGGCTTGTTTTTGGTGGAGCGTTTCTAACTCTTCTTCTGAAATCGGATCTCCAACAACCGTCAAGACCAATTCATTGTTCCTTGACTTGTAGACTTGATTAATGACCGTATGATTGGCGAACTCTTTTCCTACAAATTGTTTGATTCCTTCTTTTCGCGCTTGATCTATCGTCAGAGTGACTGCTGAATAGCTGGCTGGAAGAATCAATAATACGATCAAGGATATCAACCCAATTCTCATTTTAATGTTTAGCTCTTTAAATGAACTTAAGGGAGATTTTCTCATCAAAATTCTTGTTCCAACAATGTTGGTTAGCATGATAAAGACACAGTTGATCAAGAAAAGATAGAGAGCCCCAAATAAAAATCGTACATTTCCATTAGCTAAACCGTAACCTGCAGTGCAGATAGGTGGCATCAGAGCTGTTGCAATGGCTACTCCTGGTACGATATTGTTTGCTTCTTTTTTCCTTGAACCAATGAAACCTGCTATCCCACCAGCAATAGCAATGAGAACATCCCAAATGGTTGGAGAGGTTCGTGCAATCAATTCGCTACTTTCATAAGATAGGGGAGAAATCCAGAAATACAGAGCCGAGACAAGCAAGCTGACCAATACTTGGGTAAATAAAACCTCTAGAGATTGCTTGATTAAACGCGTATCAAAAATAGCTAAACCAAACCCCAGTCCAACAATCGGTGTCATAAGAGGGGAAATCAGCATGGCTCCAATAATGACAGCTGTTGAATTCATATTTAGGCCGATAGAGGCAATAAAAATCGCACACATCAAAATCACTGTATCTCTTAATCGAACATGAAGATCATCATATAATTTCTCACGGTATTCCCGTGTTGAATAATTGGCAGTCATTTGTCCTCTCCTCTTTCCTTATTTAAATCGGTATAATAATTAATAATAACAGCTGATAAACAGCCAAAAAATATGAGCCCATAAATCGTCAAGAAGACACTGGTAATCCTTCCAATCAAGGTCACAGCTAGGAGATCCCCGTAGCCGACAGTCGTCGAAGTCACAAAAGCATACCAAAGACCGTCTCCGTAATTTGTGATAGCAGGTTCAACTAGGAAAAGCACGCCTCCTGACCCAAAAACAAAGGTCACAAAACTCAGAGCAAACCGAGTAAAACCCGTAACCTGTATAATATGCCATAACATTTTTAAACGTCTCATTTGTTCTCCTTATTCATACTAGCTCCTGACCGAGCCGTTTTTTCCAATAATCAAAGTGAAGATAGGACATGATCTCCATCAGAGAAAGATAGACAAACTGATAGATCTGATTTAAGCTGATTATCAACTGATATTGTTTGAAAAATGACTGGAAGAAAGACCAGATATGACTGTCTTGAATCAGTCCCTTCTTAACATCAGACAGGATATTAGCTAAAGCTCCCAAGGACTGAAACGGTAAATCCTTGACATTTATATAGATCCGGTCCACCACATCATTCAGACTGGTATCTTGGATGGCATGAAATTCTCCAAAGAGAACTCCTGCCGCTCCAAGAGTAGAAACAAATTCCACCAAATAATTTCTGAGGAAATTTTCTCAACCTTTTCCCATAATGTGTTTAGTGCCATCCATAACGATCCCAACCAGAAAAAGGAAAGAAAACAAGCAAAGAAATTTTGCCGTAAATCCCAAAAAGCTTCAAGACTTGGTGTTGTTGGTTTTTCTAACTCTAAAATCAAGATGGTCATAATAATTGCTAGAACAGCATCTGTCAATACAATTAATCTGTCTTTCTTCATCGGATTGCATCCCCTTTCTTTTTTGTAACATTCTATCTTATCGCATAATATTGGATATTCTTTCATAATCCGACTACAAACAAAAATAAACCAAAAAGTCTGTCCCTATTATGCTATATTTAACTCTAGAAGTATTCATCCATCTAATTAATAAATATATCATATTTCACAATAAATGAATACTATCAAAGATTCATCCCCTTTCACTTCATCATTTAGTGTTGCTTAGATTTATCAAAAACAACCAAATTTGTATTAATTTCAAGTATCACCTAGTTACAAAAATTTGGGGTGAACAGAAAAAGCATTAATATATCCGAAACTCGCCACCACCTCAGGAATACCGAGTTGCTGGTGAGATAGAGAGTAGGCTAAATAAATAAACAGAACAAGACTAATGAATTCAAAAGAAACACCTGTCAATAAGATGCCTGTAATTTTTGTCAAACCATACTTAAAATACTTATCCTGCAAATTCTTTAGAGAACTCTTTTGTTGATTCAAAAAATGCGACATAGTTAGTTTATTTACCAAATGATGTCCCATAAGCAAATCCTCCAAAGTTCGATAGTAATCTCCTTGTTTTTTCAAGTAAACCTGTCTACGATTAGCGGTCAACTTCCCAACGATTTTAGGAATTTGAATACTAATTCCAGTGGAAAAGATTAAAATCAGTGATACAATAGGATTAATTGTTCTGCTAATAATGAAAGCGTAAATGATGATACGTAAAATTTGTTTGATAAAACTCATCAATGGAGGAAGGTAATCCTTTTCCAACGAATCTAGGTCATTAGATTGATAGGAAATATACTCTGCTACTGTTTTCTGCTTAAAATCGTGGTGACTGAGTCCCAGAAGTGAACGAAACCACTCATTTTTCAAAGTAGTCGAAAAGATAATCCCCTGCTTCCAATCAAGTATCATTTGGATATAGTTACAACTCAAATAGCCTGCCACTGACATAGAGTAACCATATAGAGCTACTTGATAATCCCCTTTGATTAATGCCTGCGTGAAATACGGTAACAAAGCTGTGCAGATATTCGATACTACACCAAAAAGAAAATTAAAGAAGAGATACCATCTAATAGTTTTAAGATATGGTAGCATATACGATACTCCTTGCTAATGCGTTTTTTTACATATCGCAGAACAATCTCTACTATTCCCTATTTCAGATAGTGCGATATTCGGACATTGAGTGCAATAATTGTAAATCACACAAGTACTGCAGTTTTTACTATCATTCAAAATATAATTTGCTATTTTGTAAAATATAGGTCTATCCCATGTTTCTTTGATAGATGTAAAATGAATATTTCCAATACTTCTATTGAAAGTAAGCTTTTTCAGTTTTTCTAACGATTTAGGCTATTTCGTGACACACCCACAATCCGTGAAAATTCTGGTTATATCAGATTATGTGATTTTCGTAAGAATTTTATATTGTCTCCAATCATGGCAGTCTCCTTTTACTTGATAAAACTATTATAACATTTAGAAATTAAAAACTGGTTCAAAATCAATAGAATGTGTGTATTCGATACATTCAATAAATTCTTGGAAACAGTTCTACACCAGTTACACAAATCTATATACACCTATCTCATTCAAAATAAAAAGAAAGCTGCAGTTCTTTTAATCCTGTGTCAACGATTCATTCTGAAATCGAATAGGAGACATTTCCCAAGTCTACAATTCACTTCATCTCAAATTAATTTTTGTAATTCACCCTTAGTTTATAGATTTTATATTCAACAAAAGTATAAAGCATACAAAACTTCACTTTGAACCAGTATTTATACTATATTCCGTATTAAAAGTTCTATTATTGGTTTTGTAAAAAACAGTCTTCAAATATCCTGAAATATAGCAAAAAGAGATTGGGTAAAAACTCATTGTCTCTTCTCACTCAAGGACTAAGTTTACTTGAGCAAACTGAATCCGCACTATCGTTCCTTTTCCAACCTCAGACTCGATGCGAATCTGGTGACCCAGTTCTTCAGAAATTTTCTTAGATAGGTAAAGTCCAAGTCCAGATGACTGCTGGGTTAGGCGGCCATTGTATCCTGAAAAGCCACGTTCAAAGACTCGGAGAACATCACTATTTTTTATCCCGATTCCTGTATCCTTGATACAGAGTTCCTGGCCTTCCATATAAATCTCCAGACCACCTTCCTTGGTGTACTTGAGACTATTTGAGATAATTTGTTCAATGACCACTAGTAGCCACTTCTTATCCGTCACGATTTCTTTATCAAGGTCATGTAGATTGACATTTAAGCCTTTTTGAATAAAGAAAAGAGCATATTTACGAATTATTTCCTTGACCAAATCCTCAATTTGAACCTGCTTTAAGACCAAATCATCATGGAAACTTTCTAAACGCAGGTACTGTAAGACTAGATTGGTATAGGAATCAATTTTGAAAATTTCCTGTTCCAACTGCTGCTTCAGTTGGCGGTCGGCCACTTCTGCAACTAAGAGTTGACTGGCTGCAATGGGGGTCTTAATCTGGTGCACCCACAAGGTATAGTAATCCAGCAAATCCGTCAGTTTTCTTTCTGCGTCAGACCTCTGCTGATAGAGTTCCATCTCACGCGCTTCTAATTTTTCAGCCAAAACTCTTTCCAATGGAGATTTGGCTTCCCTCTCCCCATAGAGAATTTCCTGGCGATAGACCTGCATTTCCACCAATATGTCCCAAGTGAAAAATAAGATGGTTACAAAGCAACACAGCAGGAAAAAGTAGAGAAAGTAAATTCCCAAACTGGCAAATAAAAACTGAAAGAGTAAGACCAGAAACGTCAAAGAAATCAGATAAACCAAAAGACGACTACGGGAGCGCAGATAGGCTAGAAAAAATGGTTTCCAATCAAGCATGCTTTAATCCGTACCCTATCCCTTTCTTGGTCTCGATAAATCCTACCAAGCCCTGCTCTTCCAATTTTTTACGCAAACGAGCTACATTGACAGAGAGGGTATTATCATCAATGAAAAAGTCACTGTTCCAAAGTTCCCGCATCAAGTCATCACGCGCTACGATATTGCCTGCATGCTCAAACAAAACGCGTAAAATCTGGAATTCGTTCTTGGTCAAGTTCAAGACTTGCCCTTGATAATGTAAATCCATGGATTTGGTATTGAGGATAACACCGGCATATTCCAGTAAACTCTCGTCACGCCCAAACTCATAGGAACGACGCAACAAGCCCTGAACCTTGGCTAAAAGAACCTGCTGGTCAAAAGGCTTGGTCACAAAGTCATCCGCCCCCATATTGATTGCCATGACAATATCCATAGCCTGGTCTCTCGAAGACAGAAACATGATCGGCACCTTGGAAATCTTGCGAATTTCCTGACACCAGTGATAACCATTAAACAAGGGCAGTCCAATATCCATGAGGACCAGATGAGGCTCCGACTGGACAAAAAGACTCAAAACTTCCATAAAGTCTTCTACCAGGACCACTTCAAATCCCCATTCAGATAGCATTTTTCCGACTTGTTGACGAATGACATGATCATCTTCTACTAATAAAATCTTGTGCATCTGATTCTCCTTTGCTAATTTTAGGAGTCTTAAATCCTTTAGTATAAATAGAGGGCTTAGTATCTAATACTTTTTTGACATTTCCTTGTCACAACAGCTCAAAAACAGATAGTGAATAACCCCATTGATATCATACCTTATTTTCAGACATAGTGCCAGCACTACCCATTTATTTTTAATTTTTTCAACCCTCATTTCAGTTCTTTTATACATCCCCTTAACCAAAATTTATATCTATTCTTCCAAACCTTGAGTGTAGTTAAAACGACACTCTATACTCTTCTAACATTGAAAAGCTCCTTATCAAGTGGTATCCGTAAAAAGTTCTAGCTTTCAGATTGACAATCTTAAAAAGATTTGTTAAGATATGAATGAACAGTATTTAATATTCATTCAGAAAAGAGGTGAATCAAATTGGACAAAAAACAGGCTTTGAAATCCGCAGCTTATGAAGTTTTTTCAAAAAAAGGATACAAGGCGACAGGAATTTCAGAAATTGCTAGACAAGCTCATATGGCAGTCGGATCTTTTTATAACTATTACGAAAGTAAAGAGGCTATTTTTTTAGATATCTATATTGATGAAAACAACCGTGTTCGCCAAACTATGATCGAAGAACTGGATTGGGAAATTGATATGATTGATCTTATTAGTCAACTCTTTGCTCAATCCAGAGCACTCGTTTCTTCCAATAAAATCCTTGCAGAATGGTACAATCCTGCCATAGCAGATGAGTTGCATAGCTACTATTCCTCAGAAGAAGGGAAAGTCACGAATCCATTTCATCAATTTCTCGTGAAAACCTTTACTCATCGTTTGCAGGCTGAAGGCCATTCTCCAGAAAAAATTCAAGATATTTTACAAGTTTACAACCTATTTTACTACATGGATATGCATATCACAGAAAATGATTTTCCAGATATTAGCAAAACTGTAGAAATACTAGCAACCAACTTCATTAAAGGAATACTGAAATAAAGAAATCTTTTCTTTATTTTTTGGAAATTATTGAATGAAAAAAAATATTATTCATTCATAGAAAATTACTACACTATAGGAGTTAAAAATGAAACGAGGGAAAAAAATGTTCATAATTATTCTAACTACACTTGGAGTGCTCGGCTTTATATCTTGGGGAATCATTACCTATCTTGGACGAAGTCAAACTTTATCGATAAAATCCATTGAAAATCCCAGCGGAGATTTGTATTTAGTTCACATCACAAAACCAAAAAATCAAATATGGAAAGCTGGCTCCTATGCTCAGTTTAAGCTTCCTGACAGCTCGTTTGGTCCAGACAAAAGTCCAGTAAAGGAGGATCAGGCTAGCCGATGGCTAACCCTTGCTTCTACTCCTGATGAGGATGAAATTCTTATTGTAACCCATAATAGTGGTAGCGTGTTTAAGGAAACCTTAACACATTTACCATCTGGTAGTAAAATTGAGATGAGTTGGCTGGAATCATCTTTATCTGTTAAAGACAATGACCAAGCACTGGTTTGTTTTGCCTCTGATGTCGGTATTTCTACTCTACGTCCAGTTGTGAAAGAGTGGGCTGGTAAGCGCTCCATCATTCTTAATCATTTAGACAAAGGAGTAAACATTTTTGATAATGAGTTAAGAGAGCTTAGTAAGAATAATCCGAATCTAACTTATAAAACTAGCGAAACCTTTTCTCAAAGCCAAGCATTTTTAAAAAATGCGGTTGTGAAATACGGTAACCAAGCTATTTATCTCTTAACCGGCCAACCTGATGATATAAATGAGATGAAAAATTTCTTAAAAGAAAATGGGATTGACTCCAAACAGATACAAACAAGTATGTTTAGAGGTTTGAAATAAAAGCAAACTGTCTTCTATGTGTCTGAATCATACCATTATAGGTCAGTATGTAGAGAGCTCGTACAAACCAACTAGTAAATTATATGTGATTGTGATAAGATAAATAAAAAGAAAGGAGCTCTTATGACCAATATTTTTGACTACCTGAAAGATGTCGCACACGATTCCTTTTACGACCTTCCTTTGAATGAGTTAGACATTCTAGCCTTAACAGAAATCACCTATCTCTCCTTTGATAATTTGGTCTCCACAACTCCTATGCGACTTTTAGACCTGGTACCTCAGGTTCCAAGAGAATCTAACATGTTGACCAGCAAAAATCGCCTCCAGCTATTAGATGAACTAGCTCAACACAAGCGCTTCAAAAATTGCAAACTCTCCCATTTTATTAATGACATCGACCCTGAACTGCAAAAGCAATTTGCTGCTATGACCTACCGCCTCACTCTCGACACCTATCTGATTGTCTTTCGTGGGACAGATGACAGTATCATTGGCTGGAAGGAAGATTTCCACCTGACCTATATGAAGGAAATTCCTGCTCAAAAGCACGCTCTTCGCTATTTAAAGAACTTTTTTGCCCTCCATCCTAAGCAAAAGGTCATTCTGGCTGGGCATTCCAAGGGAGGAAATCTAGCCATCTATGCTGCTAGTCAAATTGAGCAAAGCTTGCAAAATCAAATCACAGCAGTTTATACCTTTGATGCGCCTGGTCTCCACACAGAACTGACACAAACTGAGGGCTATCAAGGGATAATGGATAGAACCAAGGTCTTCATCCCACAAGGTTCCATTATCGGTATAATGCTGGAAATCCCTAACCAGCAAATCATCGTGCACAGTACTGCTTTGGGTGGTATCGCCCAGCACGATACCTTTAGTTGGCAGATTGAGGACAAGCACTTCGCTCAACTGGATAAAACTAACAGTGATAGCCAACAAGTCGATACAACCTTCAAAGAATGGGTGGCCACAGTCCCTGATGAGGAACTCCAGCTCTACTTCGACCTCTTCTTTGGCACTATTCTCGATGCTGGGATTAGCTCCATCAATGACCTGTCTTCCCTAAGAGCTATCGAACATATTCATCATCTCTTTGTCCAAGCACAATCCCTCACTCCAGAAGAAAGGGAAACCATGGGGCGCCTTACTCAGTTATTGATTGATACCCGTTACCAGGCCTGGAAAAATAGATAGTACTCTGGAAAATCAAATATATACAAAACAAAAGACCTAGAATACATAATTTCATGTGCATTCTAGGTCTTTTTAAATAAAATCTAACTACCAAATAATCCCTTTGTAGGCTATCAAAATGAGGACTGATAGTAGGACATAAAAGGCAAGGAAAAGCCATTTCATCTTGACACAGAGCGCTAAGTACTCCCGAATAAAGGCAGATGGTATGTAGTAGCCTGCCGTCCTACATCCGAGGCCATCTCCCTTCATATTTAACTTACGCGCATAGGTACTAGTACGAAAAACATGATAGTCATTTGTAACAAAGAGGAATTGAGGTTTGGCTACCAGTTTCTCACCAAGTTCCTTAGAAAAGAGAAGGTTCTCGTAGGTAGTCCTTGATTGATCCTCCAGAATAATCGCATCTTGGGGAACATCTGTCTCTTCAAGAAGATAGTTTGTAATGGCCTGCGCTTCAGAAATCTTTTCATCTCCTCCTTGACCACCACTGGCAATAATTTTTATGTTAGAATTCTTAGACTTGTGGTAAGCTTCTACCGCCTTATCAATTCTCCTCTTTAGCAAAGGTGTTACCTTTTCTCCGTCTAACAAACCTGCACCATGAATGATAATAAAATCATAATGCTTCTTCTTAGGAATAAAGAGATACAAGATAGAGTACAGAATAAAAGCCACAAAAGCAAAACCAAAAATAAAGTAAGAATAAGCAATAAATGCAAATAAAATATTTAGAAAGTGATTGGTGTAAAATAATTCATGTCGTCCTCCCAATCGAAATGACATCAAAGCAAAAAATAGCAAAATGACTATTCCAAGGAGCATGGAGAGATAATTAGCCTTTGAACGTCCCTCTCGCTTCAACAAAATGACCCCATTATAGATTAGAAAGATGCCACTTAGAAAAAGCAAAAAAGGAAGTAAAATAAAGGGAAATATAAAAAAAGCGAAATGAATCTTCTCATACCCATTTTGATAAAAAAGGTAGCCTAGATAAAAATAACTGGAAATGAGGGATAATAAGAATAATACTGGATTCCACAAACTTCTATTATCCTTCCAAAATGACACTATAAATGCTAATACAATTCCTATAACGAGATACATTTCTTCCTCCTTTTATGAGTTCATTTTATCATAATTATCCAAAGGAAAAAAGAGGGCATCTATCCCTCTCACTCCTTCATCTGACTCTCTGCATCAGCCACGACTTGCTCTAGACTGGTCTGACCAAGTTCAGTCTCCATGGCCAGCTGAATTCTCTCCAATTTTTGATCCAAAACATCATGAATATGAGCTCCAACTGGACAATTTGGATTCGGATTGTCATGGAAACTGAAGAGTTGACCTGTCTTACCAAGACACTCAACCGCTTGATAAACATCTAAAAGACTAATATCCTTAAGATCCTTGACAATCTCTGTTCCGCCCGTTCCACGCGCGACTGAAATCAGCTCTGCCTTCTTCAACTGGGACAAGGTTTTTCTGATAATGACAGGATTGACCCCGACACTAGCAGCCAGAAAATCACTGGTCACCTTGCTTTCCTTCCCCTTGAGGGCAATGATTATCAGCATATGAGTCGCAATGGTAAATCTACTCGGAATTTTCATCCTCTTCTCCTTTTTACGAGGCTAGCCTGCCTCTACTCTTCTTTTTCTTTTATTATACCTTTTTTAGTTGTAATGTCAATCGTTACCACTTTTCAACCAAGCATCTAATTCCCTATCATAACCCTCTTTCTGGGCTAATTCTCTCAGAAATTCCTGATGATGAGTATGGTGGATACCATTGACCAGACTTTCATAGTAAACCTCAAAATAGGGAAGTTTGAGGTCTTTAGCTAGCTGCAATTCAGCTACCACATCGTAGTCTACCCGTCGGAAGTCCATATCTACCAAGCCCTTGTCATCAAACTCTAAAATCATATACTGGGCTCGCAAGTCCTTCCGCAACTGGGCATCTAGAAAGAAAGGCTGGCCAATTGAACCCGGATTGACAATCAATTGCCCACCAGTCCCGTAACGAAGCAACTGCTGGTGAATATGACCATAAACAGCAATATCACAAGGCGGATTGGTCACCAAGCGGTCAAAATCCTCTTGCGCTCCAGTATGAATCAACTCTCTCCCCCAGTTCTTATCAGGAAGATGGTGGCTAATTCCTACCGTCAAATCACCAAACTGACGATGAATCTGGAGTGGTTGATTGTGGAGTAGTTCAATTTCTTCTAGGGAAATTTCCTCTAAAACATACTGGCACTGACGCAAGAGATAGCGTTGACTGGGACGAGTACTATCCAATTCCTTGCGGACACCATGCCAAAGACTGTCTTCCCAGTTTCCCAAAACTCTAGCCGTAATCGGTAGTTTAGCCAACAAGTCCAAAATCCTTCTACGCCCTGTCCCTGGCATGAGAATGTCTCCCAAAAGCCAGTATTCATCCACTCCTAGCTGCCGAGCATCTGCCAAAACAGCCTCCAAGGCGGTGGTATTTCCATGAATATCTGAAAGAAGAGCTATTTTCGTCATATCCATCTCCTCGTTTTTTCTCTTGCAATAAGTATAACATAAAAAGTCACAGCTAGAGAAATCTAGCTTTTTTTGATATACTAGATAAAGATATTAGACAAGAGGAAGCGAATGACCCCGAATAAAGAAGACTATCTAAAATGTATTTATGAAATTGGCACAGACCTGCATAAAATCACCAACAAGGAAATTGCGGCTCGTATGCAAGTCTCTCCCCCTGCCGTAACTGAAATGATTAAACGGATGAAAAGTGAAAATCTCATCCTCAAGGACAAGGAATGTGGCTATCTACTGACTGACCTCGGCCTTAAACTGGTCTCTGAGCTCTATCGTAAGCATCGCTTGATTGAAGTTTTTCTAGTTCATCATTTAGACTATACGAGTGACCAGATTCACGAGGAAGCTGAGGTCTTGGAACATACTGTCTCTGACCTTTTCGTGGAAAGACTGGATAAATTGCTAGGTTTCCCTAAAACCTGCCCCCACGGAGGAACTATTCCTGCCAAGGGAGAACTCTTAGTTGAAATCAATAACCTGCCACTAGCTGATATCAAGGAAGCTGGCACCTACCGCCTGACTCGGGTGCACGATAGTTTTGACATTCTCAATTATCTGGACAAGCACTCACTTCACATCGGTGATTCGCTCCAAGTCAAGCAGTTTGATGGCTTCAGCAATACCTTCACTATCCTCAGTAAAGACGAGGACTTACAAGTAAGTATGGACATTGCAAAACAACTCTATGTCGAGAAAATCAACTAATTTCTCAAGTCCCCTACCAACCCTGAAAGTTTGATTTTCAGGGTTTTATTTTTATCATTTGATTTTGCTTTCATTTTGTTATAAAATCGATGTAAAAAACAAGAAAGATACCTTAACCTATGAAAAAATCACTAAAAATTTTTGCGACATCCAAATGGTTTGACCTCTTTGGGGTTGCTTTGGTCGTTGGAATTGCGATCGCATCTGGTTACCTCAACTCACGACTCGACAAATTCGTAGACTGGGGACCATGGACAGCTCTTGTTCCCTTTGGATTCATTTCCGTAACCAACGTTGGGATTTCCATGTTGTCCACTCGTTTCACGGGGAAATTAAGCAAATGGGGAAATTACTTTGGTATTATTAATACCATTTTGTCTGGTACCATTGATTATATCCTTGGAAATAAGGCGGCTATTATCACCTATCCCGTCACCTTCCTCATTTATACCTTTGCTATTAAGAAATGGGAAGCTTCGCAAGAAGGCAGACCCAACCAAATGAGCCAAAAACAGCTAAAATTAGCGGCCATTATCATTTCCATCATCGCCTTCCTCTTCGCCTTTGTGACTAACTATATCGGCTATGGTAGTAAGATGAATCTACTTGCCTACGTGACAACTATTGCCTTTGCACTGTCCCTCATTGCAAATGCTTTGAATGCATTGAAACTGACAACTCAGTGGGGATTTTGGTTGATTTACAATTTTGTGCAGCTGACAAAGGCTGGCATTCAAGGAAATTTCGCCAATATCGGAAAATACATCTTTTATATCCTCAATGCAATCGGAGCTTTATTTGTCTGGAATGATGAAGAAGTGGAACAATAAGAGGAAACTCAAATAAAGAAATCGAATAGAATCTCCTTACTAAAATTTTTTATCATTTTAGTTGAAACTCCCATTCTTTTGGAGTAGAATGAAGCTAGATAAAAGAGGGAGGTCATCTTATGAAAAAACTCTGTAGAATCCATTTTACAGCAATTGCAGTTATCGATTTGCTACTATTTGCATTCTTCAGCACTAGACCCGAGACAGCTTTGGGCTGGCTCTTGCTCACTGGTTTTATTTTCATCCTTGCTCAAGGACTACTGCTATTTCGCTTGGTCAATCGACTCAAAAAACATTCATCTGAGATTGATCCTCAGATCAGTAAAAAGATTCGCTTCTACTATTTAGGGGTTCTCACCATTGATTTTCTATTATTTATCCTCTTCACCTTCATTAGTTCTCAGCGATTTTTCACTCTTATGCCAATTGTCACTGCTTGTCATTCTACTTTATATTATCGGACAACTGACTACCTAAGAGAAAACTATCTAGACTTTTACGACAAACACATCTCTTTGTGGGAGTGTCTCTAGTGAAAAGGAGGTTTTATCATGAAAAAAATCATCTATATCAAAACCATTCAACTCCTTATCATCGATGGAATCATGCTGGCATTTTTGACATTTAAAGAGGGACTTACGTGGGATTGGATTTTGATTTATAGCGGTTGGCTCATCTTCTTTCATCCTGTACTATTGACCTATTTTTCTAATCAACTTTGTGACCACTTTAGTCAACTCTATTCCCAGATTAGACCGAGATTCTGGCGTTTTGCCTTACAAATCCTCCTATGGGATAGCCTGATAATCCTCTCCTTGATATGTTTGAGTGGTATCCCACTCTTCCTTCAGGGAACTCTCCTCATCCTAGGACATCTCATCCCTTCCTATCGCACCTGCCAAATCCTGAAAAGAGACTTCCCCCAAGCCTATCAAGCACCGATTTCATTTTGGAATATTTTATGATAGATGAGAAAACCAAGCCGGCTGGGCTTGGTCTTTCTTATCTATTTTTCGTATCAAGGATAATGGTAACTGGTCCGTCATTGACCAGCTCAACCTGCATATCCGCTCCAAAGATGCCTGTCTGAACAGGCACTTCTTGCGCTAGTTTTTGATTGAAAGCATCATAGAAATCTGATGCCATATCAGGCTTGGCTGCGCCAGTAAAGGCTGGACGATTGCCTTTCTTAGTATCCGCAAAGAGGGTAAACTGAGAAATTGAAAGGATTTCTCCTTCAATATCTTTGACAGACAGATTCATCTTGCCTTCTGCATCTGAAAAAATCCGCATGTTGACAAGCTTTCTCACAGCATAGTCCAAATCTTCCTCTTGGTCCTCTGGCCCAACACCAACCAGCAATAAGAGTCCCTGATTGATTTTTCCCTGCACCTGACCTTCAATACTCACTTGGGCTTTTGTAACCCGTTGGATAATGATTTTCATAATAGCCTTTCTAGTAATAACTAGGACAATTAGCCGTTGGTCCGTTTGACAGAATAAACTTCTGGCACACTCTTAATCTTGTCCACAACCGTAGTCAATGTAGAGAGGTTAGCAATACCGAAGGACACATGGATATTAGCAAATTTCATATCCTTGGTTGGTTGGGCGTTGACCGTTGAGATATTCTTAGTAGTGTTGGAAAGAACTTGCAGTACATCGTTCAATAGTCCTGTACGGTTGAGGCCATAAATATCGATATGAGCCATATACTCCTTATTTGAGTTTGAATACTGATCTTCCCACTCCACATCAAGGAGACGTTGCTCGTAGTTTTCTTGGGCACGCAGGTTCATACAGTCCACACGGTGAATAGCCACACCACGACCCTTGGTAATGTAGCCGACAATATCGTCACCAGGAACAGGATTACAACACTTAGCAATCCGCACTAGGAGACCTGAGGCTCCTTCAATGACCACCCCCCCCTCATGCTTAACCTTGAGGGTTTCTTTGTTCTCAACCTTGATCTCGCCACCTTTGACAAGTTCTTCTGCCTCCGCCTTGGCCTTGGCACGTTCTTCCTCACGGCGTTCCTTTTCAGTCAGACGGTTAAAGACAGTAATAGCTCCAATTTCGCCAAAACCAATGGCCGCAAAGAGGGATTCTTCTGTCTTGTAGCTGGTCTTTTGCAGAACTTGGTCCATGTGACGCTTGTCCATGAATTTATTGGCCACATAGCCGTTTTCTTGGAACTGAGCCATCAACATCTCACGCCCCTTGTTAACAGACAATTCCTTATCTTGATTTTTAAAGAACTGACGAATCTTGTTACGCGCCTTGCTGGTCTTGACCATATTGAGCCAATCACGGCTCGGTCCAAAGGAGTTGGGGTTGGTGACAATTTCAACCTGATCCCCTGTCTTGAGCTTGGTTGTCAGTGGAACCATGCGACCATTGATCTTGGCACCAGTTGCTTTTTCCCCGACCTTGGTATGGATTTCGTAGGCAAAATCAATCGGTCCTGAATCTTTTGGAAGGGAACGCACAGCACCATCTGGAGTAAAGACGTAAATCTCCTCAGCCAAATAGTTTTCCTTCACAGAGTCCACAAATTCCTTGGCATCATCAGCCTGATCTTGGAGCTCCATCATCTCCTTGATCCAGTTCATCCCAATAGCTGATTCCTTGCTGTTAACCTGCCCCTTAACGCCTTTCTTATAAGCCCAGTGAGCCGCAACCCCGTACTCAGCAACCTCGTGCATGGCTTTAGTTCGAATCTGGAATTCAATCGGCCCTTTTGGCCCATAAACAGTCGTATGGATAGACTGGTAACCATTGGCCTTTCGATTAGCGATATAGTCTTTAAAGCGACCAGGCATGGGTTTCCAAAGTTCATGCACATAACCCAACATGGCATAAACATCACTTTGGGTATCTAAAATACAGCGAATAGCAATCAGGTCATAGATTTCCTCAAACCGTTTTCTCTTATCCTGCATTTTGCGGAAAATAGAGTAAATATGCTTGGGACGACCATAAATCTTCCCTCTCAAGTGATGATCCGTCGTATATTCCTCTAATTTTGTGACTACCTCATCCACCAAGGCTTCACGCTCTCTGCGCTTTTCCTTCATCATATGGGTAATCTTGTAAAACTCCGTTGGATTGAGGTAACGGAAAGATAGGTCTTCCAATTCCCATTTGACACTGGAAATCCCCAAACGATGGGCAAGTGGGGCATAGATTTCCATGGTTTCTTTGGAAATACGCTCCTGCTTGTCTTTTCGAAGATGTTTCAGGGTCCGCATATTGTGCAAGCGGTCAGACAGTTTGACCAAGATAACACGGATGTCCTCAGACATGGCCATGAGCATCTTGCGATGGTTTTCAGCCAACTGCTCCTCGTGAGACTTGTACTTGACCTTACCAAGCTTGGTAACCCCATCTACGATTACCCGCACATCAGGACCAAACTCTCTTTCCAAATCGTCCAAGGTCGCATCAGTATCTTCCACCACATCATGCAAGAAACCACAAGCTACCGTTACAGCATCTAGCTTAAGTTTGGCTAAAATACCTGCCACTTGGATAGGATGAATGATATAAGGCTCGCCTGATTTGCGGTATTGACCACTATGGCATTCCACCGCATAGACCAAGGCCTTATGGACAAAATGGACATCCTCTTCCGTTAAATATTCTTTGGTTAAAGCGACAACTTCTTCGCCTGTTAAATTCACTTCTTTTGGCATCTCTACTCTCCAATTCTTCCTACCATTTTATCACTTTTTTAAGAATATGAAAACTAGATTGGAACAGAATAAGAAAAAAATAATTCAGAATTGCTTGATAATTCTGAATTATTGGTCTATAATATATTACGAAGTTAGATTTTAAACTTAGGTGATAGAAGGAGAGATAGAAGAACGGAAACCATATTGTAACCGAAAGACTTTCTGACTTCCCCAATTCCATTGAATATACGAAAGATAAACAGTGGAACTCGTGTCACATACACTGGTACCTTGACTGGATTTTGGAATTAATACTCAATAAAAATCAAAGAGCAAACTAGGAAACTAGTCGCAGGTTGCTCAAAGCACCGCTTTGAGGTTGTAGATAAGACTGACAAAGTCAGTCACATATATACGGCAAGGCGACGTTGACGCGGTTTGAAGAGATTTTCGAAGAGTATAAAAATCCTCAAGATACTTTCTTTTATCCTTTAGTTTATAAGGAGAACACCTATGAAAAAAACTGCTATTTCTATCTTTGCTCTCCTAGTGTTAGGAGTTAGCTGCCTGTTCCTATTCAGCCAACAAGGCTATAAAAAAACAGTCGTTCAATACTATGCTAACAACCAGAACCTGCCCAATAGGATAACTTATAGTGAATATAGCGACAAACGAGAAGCCAACTACGGTGGCACTCTAAACATCACATCTATCAAACAAGCTAATGACGGAGTTTATGCAACCTATGAAGGGAAATTGACACCTCTCCAATATTGATAAATTGATAACCAGCCTGTCTTCATCTAGTCATGCTGGTTTTTAAGTTCATTCTAAATCCTTACCTATTCTCCCTAACTGTGCTATACTTATCTTAGTACATTCTTTGAGATTGGAGCTAATATGAAAATCCATAAAACCGTGAATCCTGTTGCCTATGAAAACACCTATTACCTGGAAGGTGAAAAGCACGTCATTGTGGTAGATCCTGGTAGCCATTGGGAAGCCATTCGTCAGACAATAGAGAAGATCAACAAACCAATCTGTGCTATTCTCTTGACCCATGCCCATTATGACCATATCATGAGTCTGGACTTGGTTCGCGAGACTTTTGGAAATCCTCCTGTCTATATCGCTGAGAGTGAAGCCAGCTGGCTCTATACTCCTGTCGATAATCTCTCTGGGCTTCCTCGCCACGATGATATGGCAGATGTGGTCGCAAAACCTGCAGAACACACTTTTATCTTTCACGAAGAATACCAACTAGAGGAATTTCGTTTTACTGTCTTGCCAACTCCTGGTCACTCTATCGGCGGCGTTTCTATCGTCTTTCCTGATGCTCACCTAGTCTTTACGGGAGATGCCCTATTCCGTGAAACTATTGGACGAACCGACCTTCCGACTGGTAGCATGGAACAACTCCTTCATAGTATCCAGACCCAACTTTTCACTCTACCAAACTACGATGTCTATCCAGGACATGGTCCAGCTACGACTATTGCTCACGAAAAGACCTTCAATCCCTTTTTCTAGTAAGATGATGACAATGACTATCGCATTTTAAGTATATTATCCAGCAGTCTTTCCACTATAAAAGGCATCCTATCAAGGTTTTCACACCTGATTGGATGCCTTTTTCTGATGACTAAATTTTTTGCCTTACCAAATAATCACGCGCTCTTCTGGTGAACGCCACATACCGTCGCCTTCTTTGACATCATAGGTTGTAAA
Organism: Streptococcus mitis; assembly: GCF_047464945.1. Classification (GTDB taxonomy): domain Bacteria; phylum Bacillota; class Bacilli; order Lactobacillales; family Streptococcaceae; genus Streptococcus; species Streptococcus mitis_EA. The sequence goes on from NZ_JASHAX010000004.1 coordinate 84,440, forward strand.
GAAATCATCGAAGTTTGGTACTTGCACATTGACACGAAGTTTAGCTGGCGCGTGCACATCGACGCTAGCCAAAAGTTTCATAAATTCTGGACGACCTTTCATGCGCCAGATGCGACCGAAGTTGTAGAAGAACTCTTCTGCTGAGAAGTCTGGTTCTCTCTTAGCTGCTTCAAGCGCTGCTGCGATTCCTCCCAAGTCAGCCACATTTTCTGATACAGTCAATTTACCATTGATGGTTGCTCCATAAGAATCTTGTCCATCAAACTGGTCAATAACTTTTTGTGTTTTCTCCTTGAAGGCAGCATAGTCGCTCTCTGTCCACCAATCCTTGAGACTACCATTTTCATCAAAGGAAGCTCCGTTAGTATCAAAGGCGTGGGAAATTTCATGAGCAATAACTGCCCCAATACCACCATAGTTAGCAGAAGATGACTGGTGCAAGTCATAGAAAGGCGCCTGCAAAATAGCCGCCGGGAAGACAATCAGGTTCTTCTGTGGATTGTAGTAAGCATTGACCATATGAGCAGGCATGCCCCATTCCTTGTAGTCTACAGGCTGGTTCCACTTGCTCCAACTGTGCTTGATTTCCACACGCGCAAAGGCTAGAGCATTATCAAAAAGACTAGCAGTCTCATCCACTACCTTGTCCTTGTAGCGTTCTGGCAATTCTTCTGGATAACCGATATAAGGCTTGATGACATTGAGTTTGACGATGGCTTTGTCACGAGTTTCAGGAGTCAGCCAGTCATTCTTAGCCAAGCGTTCCTTATAGACATCAATCATAGTTGCCACTTTTTTCTCCACGTCCGCCTTAGCCTCTGGAGAGAATTTTTCATGGGCATACCAGAGACCCAAGGCTTGTTTGAATGGACCCTGTGCTAGCTGGTAGGCAGCTTTAACCTTGTCTTTGGCTTCTGGAACTCCAGATAGCGCACGACTGTAGGCACCTGACAAGACACGGATTTCTTCTGTTAAATAGCTGGTTGAGAGATTCACAACACTTAAAATTAAGGTTGCCTTGAGGAGAGGCCATGCCTCTTCACTATAGAATTGGTCTGCTGCTTGCCAGAAGCGTTCTTCGTCTACAATAACCTTGTCTGGTACTTGTCCAAGAACTGCTTGGAAGAAGTCATCCAAAGGTAGGGCAGGTGCGAATTTCTTGAAATCTTCATATGAATATGGATGGTAGAGTTTAGCATACTCTGAACTTTCTTCATTAGAAAGAACTACTGCTGCAATTCGGCGGTCCAATTCAAGTCTTTTCTCTAGCAAGTCTTCAATTTCTGCATCAGAGAAATCATAAGCTTTGAGGAGATTTGCGCTGCTTTCTTTCCAAAGAGTCAGGAGCTCTTCTCGCTGAGGATGGTCTTCTGCATAGTAGGTCGTATCTGGCAAGATTGTGCTTGGAGCGCTAGCCCATAGAACATTGATTCTAGCATCCATAAAGTCTGGCGATACACCAAAAGGAAGGAAGTTAGGTTTTCCTGTAAGTTCAAACTCTGCTAGTTTAGCTGTAAAATCCGCAAAAGTCTCCAATTCTTGGAATTCTTTAAGAAGTGGTAAGACAGGTGTGATATCATCAGCTTCTCTCTTGTCAAAATCACGAACTAGGCGGTGGTATTTGACAAAGTTCGCCAAGATAGCATCCTCTGGAACATCTTGCCCTGCCAACCACTTATCTGTAGTCGCCAGCATAAGTTCTTCGATTTCCTCATCTAAATCAACAAAACCTCCTGTTTGAGACTTATCTGCTGGGATTTCAGCAGTCTTCTGCCATTCCCCATTGATTGCATCATAAAAATCATCTTGATAACGTGTCATCTTGTTCTCGCTTTCATTTGTACTTGTTTTTAGCTTAACAAAAATTAACTGGGAATGCAATTAAAAATGAACTTTCTCTTTCCATCATTTTTCAGTTATTATTTTAATTTTTTTAAAAATTAACTTGACTTAATTTTTTTTTTAATGTATATTAAGAGGCAGGAGGAATACAAGTTTATGATACGTATCGAAAACCTCAGTGTCTCCTACAAAGAAACGTTGGCACTTAAGGATATTTCACTAGTGCTCCACGGACCAACAATTACCGGTATTATTGGTCCAAACGGTGCTGGGAAATCAACATTATTAAAAGGGATGCTGGGAATTATCCCACATCAAGGTCAGGCATTTCTCGATGACAAGGAAGTTAAAAAATCCTTACATCGAATCGCCTATGTCGAACAAAAAATCAATATCGACTACAACTTTCCCATCAAGGTCAAGGAATGTGTCTCGCTAGGACTCTTTCCCTCTATCCCTCTCTTTCGAAGTTTAAAGGCTAAACATTGGAAGAAAGTGCAAGAGGCCCTTGAAATTGTCGGTCTAGCTGACTACGCTGAACGTCAAATCAGTCAACTGTCTGGAGGTCAGTTCCAGCGGGTCTTGATTGCCAGATGTTTGGTGCAGGAAGCCGACTATATCCTCTTGGATGAACCCTTTGTTGGGATTGACTCTGTTAGTGAGGAAATCATCATGAATACGCTGAGAAATCTGAAAAAAGCTGGGAAGACGGTTCTCATCGTCCACCACGACCTCAGCAAGGTTGCCCACTACTTCGATCAAGTCTTGCTTGTCAATCGAGAAGTGATTGCCTTTGGTCCAACCAAAGAAACCTTTACCGAAGCCAATCTCAAAGAAGCTTACGGTAATCGACTATTTTTCAATGGAGGTGACCTATGATTGCAGAATTTATCGATGGATTGCAAAAATTCCATTTCTTACAAAATGCCTTGATAACAGCCATTGTCGTCGGGGTCGTAGCTGGAGCTGTAGGATGTTTCATCATTCTACGCGGGATGTCACTCATGGGAGATGCCATTTCACATGCTGTCTTACCAGGTGTAGCCCTCTCCTTCATCTTGGGCGTTGACTTCTTTATCGGAGCCATTGTCTTTGGACTGCTAGCTGCCATCATCATTACCTACATCAAGGGGAACTCGATTATCAAAAGCGATACCGCCATCGGCATTACCTTTTCTTCTTTCTTAGCCCTCGGTATCATCTTGATTAGTGTCGCTAAAAGTTCAACTGACCTTTTCCATATCCTTTTTGGTAATATCCTAGCCGTCCAAGATACGGATATGTTTATTACTATGGGTGTTGGTGCAGCCATTCTCTTGTTAATCTGGATTTTCTTCAAGCAACTCTTGATAACATCCTTTGATGAACTCTTGGCTAAAGCCATGGGAATGCCTGTCAATTTCTATCACTACCTTCTCATGGTACTCTTGACTCTCGTGTCTGTGACAGCCATGCAAAGTGTCGGAACTATCCTGATTGTAGCCATGCTGATTACCCCAGCTGCAACTGCTTATCTGTATGCTAATAGCCTGAAAAGCATGATTTTCCTTTCCTCAACCTTTGGAGCTACTGCTTCAGTTTTGGGACTCTTTATCGGTTATAGCTTTAACGTTGCGGCAGGTTCTAGTATCGTGCTCACAGCTGCTAGTTTCTTTCTCATTAGCTTCTTTATCGCTCCAAAACAACGATATTTGAAACTGAAAAATAAACATTTGTTAAAATAAGGGGCAAAACCCCAATAAATTGGAGGATCTAATGAAAAAATTAGGTACATTACTTGTTCTCTTTCTTTCCGTCATTGCTCTTGTAGCATGTGCTAGTGGAAAAAAAGATGCAGCTTCTGGTCAAAAACTAAAAGTTGTTGCTACAAACTCAATCATCGCTGATATTACTAAAAATATTGCTGGTGACAAGATTGATCTTCACAGTATCGTTCCGATTGGACAAGACCCACACGAATACGAACCACTCCCTGAAGATGTTAAGAAAACTTCTGAGGCTGACCTCATTTTCTATAACGGTATCAACCTTGAAACAGGTGGCAATGCCTGGTTTAGCAAATTGGTAGAAAATGCCAAGAAGACTGAAAACAAAGACTACTTTGCAGTCAGTGAAGGTGTTGATGTTATCTACCTTGAAGGAAAAAATGAAAAAGGTAAAGAAGACCCACACGCTTGGCTTAACCTTGAAAATGGAATTATCTTTGCTAAAAATATCGCCAAACAATTGAGTGCTAAAGATCCTAACAACAAGGAATTCTATGAAAAAAATCTCAAAGAATATACTGATAAGTTAGACAAACTTGATAAAGAAAGTAAGGATAAATTTAATAACATCCCTGCTGAAAAGAAACTCATTGTAACCAGCGAAGGAGCATTCAAATACTTCTCTAAAGCCTATGGTGTCCCAAGTGCCTACATCTGGGAAATCAATACTGAAGAAGAAGGAACACCTGAACAAATCAAGACCTTGGTTGAAAAACTTCGCCAAACAAAAGTTCCATCACTCTTTGTAGAATCAAGTGTAGATGACCGTCCAATGAAGACTGTCTCACAAGATACAAATATCCCAATCTACGCACAAATCTTTACTGACTCTATCGCAGAACAAGGTAAAGAAGGCGACAGCTACTACAACATGATGAAATACAACCTTGATAAGATTGCTGAAGGATTGGCAAAATAATACTCTTCGAAAATCAAATTCAAACCACGTCAGCGTCGCCTTGCCGTACTCAAGTACAGCCTGTGGCTAGCTTCCTAGTTTGCTCTTTGATTTTCATTGAGTATAAGCCTCTGAAAAACGTCATTCTCACATGAGCTGGCGTTTTTTCTATGCCCATATTTCCGGTCAAATCATTGGAAAATTCCGACTGTTTCAGCTAAAATGGAAGAAAAAAGATTGGAGTATCCTATGGTAACTTTTCTCGGAAATCCTGTGAGCTTTACAGGTAAACAACTACAAGTCAGCGACAAGGCGCTTGATTTTTCACTCACTACAACAGACCTTTCTAAAAAATCTCTGGCTGATTTTGATGGCAAGAAAAAAGTCTTGAGTGTCGTGCCTTCTATCGATACAGGTATCTGCTCAACTCAAACGCGTCGTTTTAACCAAGAACTGGCTGGACTGGACAACACGGTCGTATTGACTGTTTCCATGGACCTCCCTTTTGCTCAAAAACGTTGGTGTGGTGCTGAAGGTATTGAAAATGCCATCATGCTCTCAGACTATTTCGACCAATCCTTTGGGCGTGACTATGCACTTTTAATCAATGAGTGGCACCTATTGGCACGCGCAGTCTTTGTCCTCGATACTGACAATACTATTCGCTACGTTGAATACGTGGACAATATCAACTCTGAACCAAACTTCGAAGCCGCAGTTGCAGCTGCTAAAGCCCTATAGAAAAAATCCTCTGTCACAAAGAGTTCCCTACTCTTTGAAACGGAGGATTTTTGTTTACGAGTAAATTCAAGTTCAATCTGATAAAAACAATCGCCTTACTCTACAGATTTCAAGGCTTCAAGCATATCAATCTTTCTCAAATGATGATTAACGAAGAAACCAAGCAGGGTCAAAATGATGCTTACTGCTGCCACTGGGATTACATAGACTTCCCACCCTACCTGCGGATAAAAGAGAATAGTCGCAGGAGAAATCATTTGAATCAAAAATTGGTGTAAATAGAAACCTGAGACCAGACCAAGTACGATTCCCACAAGAGACAAGACAATCGTCTCACGGTAAATGTAGAGGGTGACTTCATTATTATGAAAACCGAGAACCTTGATAGTGGAGAGTTCACGGATTCTCTCAGCCACGTTGATATTGGTCAGATTGTAAAGGATAACAATAGCCAATAGAACCGATACGATGACTAAGATGGTCATGGTCTGATTGAGTGAGCTAGCGACGGAGTCAAAGAGTCGAATGGCTGAAGCATTCTGTACGACGCTGGATACCGCAGATTGATTCATAAGCAAGCCTGCCTGTCTTTCGATACTAGGCACACTAGAATCCTTTAGCGTAACCAGATAAGTGTTGGCTTGGGGTAGCTGGCCGTAAATTTTCTCATAGCTAGCCTGACTCATATAAATAAAGTGACCAACGTAGTTCTCAGCAATGGCAGCGACCGTTAATTCCTTACCTTCAATCTCTAGAGTCTGCCCAACCTTGACACCTGCCAACTGGGCTAGTTTAGCTGTGATGACAACTCCATCTTTTAATGTCAACTCTTGCTGATGATGTTGCAGATGAATAAAGGGAGTCAAATCTTCCTTCTCTGTCATAATAAGGGTAATAGTCTGAAGACCAGCCTTGCCTTTTAAATCCTTGTCTAGCGTTTTTGAATAGATTTTCTGGTAGGCTTTGATGTCCTGCCCTTTCAACACTTCTTCTAGCTCTGCCTTGTCTTGATTGGTCGCACTAGGATTTTCAGAGACAATCATTTGATACTGTTGGATTTGTTGAAACTGTCTAGACGGAACTCCTGCTACAGAGGATTGGATTCCCAAACCTGCAAAGAGCAGGGCGACTGAACCTGCCACACCAAAGATTGTCATCAACATCCGCTGCTTATAACGGAAGATATTGCGAGCTGTTACCTTATGAGTAAAACTGAGACGGCGCCAGATAAAACTGATGCGCTCTAGTAAGATTTTAGCCCCTTTGACAGGTGGTTTAGGTAGTAAAAGCTGGGCTGCTTCGTCATGAAGTTCCCTCCGAGCCACCAGATAGGCTGGTAACACACTCGCCAACCAACTCAGACCAAGTGCCAGTAAGCTATAGGTCCAATAGAACTGAATCTGGGTTTCTCCCACCACCATGCCTTTTGTAATGACACTTGAAATCACACCGGCTAGTAAATAATGGCCAAGTATGCTACCTAGAGCTGTTCCGACAGTCCCAGCTACTAGACCGTAAAGGAGAAACTTGGCGATAATATCCTTACTACGATAGCCCAAGGCCTTAAAAATCCCTGCATGAGTTCGCTCTTCATCCACAAAACGAGTCATGGTGGTAAAGGTGACCATGGCTGCTACGGCATAAAGCACTACAGGAAAGATATTGCCTACTGCCCGAATACTGGCTGAAGCATTACTGTACATGAGGTAGCCCTGACCGCCAGGCATGGTCTGACGATTATAGACTTGATACTTGGGCTCAGCCAAATCATCCAAGACTTGCTGATGTTTTTCTAATTTTTCCTTTTCTTGGGCTAGATTTTGTTCAGCCTGCTTTAGTCTGTCCTCTTCCTTGCTCAATTCCTGCTTGGCTTGGGTAAGTTGAGTACTAGACTGCTCTCTCTGGGCTTGAGGAAGCAAGGCTAGTTGACTTTCTTGAGCCTGTATACGAGCTTGAGCAGTTGCTAAACGACGCTTGCCTTCCTGCAAATTATTCTCAGCCTTGTCAAGTGTCTCTTGACCTTTGTCTAGAGACTCTTGGCCTTCTTTTTTCAAGAGTTGCAGACGTGCCTTGCCATTATCTGACAAAGCTTGTTCAATGTCTTCCTGATGTTGCTTGGATTTTTCTTCATAAGCTTCTGAAAAAGCATTTAAGCCTGCTAAATCTTGATATTTCAAACGAGCTATATTGTAGACTTTCTGATCAAACTGACTAGGTAAAATCACCCCATAGGCTGTCAGAGTCCCACTTCCACTTCCTGCGTAGCCCATATCTCGCTGGGAGAGGATTTCAGCCGAATCCACAAAACCAGTAATGGTATAAGTATGGTCTTTTAAAGAGGAATGACCCTCTTCTTTTTCTTTAAAGCTAATCTCCTGTCCCACGCTGTATTGGTCTTGCAAATGAGTGGCCAAAGCGATTTCCTGGTCTGACTGAGGAAGTCGTCCCTTTCTTAGCTGAAAGGTTGAAATTCGCTCTGGTTTGGAGTACAGCCGAATGGCATCCTGCCCATTATTCATAGTCACATCTGTCAAATAGCCAAACTCGACCTCTGCGCCCTCCGTCTGTTTTAGTTCTTCTTGGTCTGCTTGATCCAAGCCATAGTTAGACATGACTGCCAAATCCAAGGTTTGAGCAGTTGTTAAATAAGCATTAGCTGTCGCCTCCATGTTGGGACTGGTTACTTTGAGGCCTACTAAGGCTAGAGATCCCAACATCATCAAGGTTAAGATGGATAAAAAACGCCCCTTGGAGCCTGTGAAGGACTGAATTAAGTCCTTCCAATAGGTTTTTCGCTTGATCATGCTAGTACTCCAAACTGTCGATATCCTGAGGACGCTGGTTGATCACCACATCCTTGACACTGGCATCGTGCATATGAATCACGCGATCAGCAATGGGCGCCAAAGCTCCATTGTGAGTCACGATAATCACCGTCGCTCCCTTTTGACGTGACATATCTTGGAGGATTTTCAAAACCTGCTTGCCCGTCTGATAATCCAAGGCCCCTGTCGGTTCGTCACAAAGAAGGATTTTAGGATTTTTGGCTACCGCGCGTGCAATGGAGACTCGCTGTTGCTCCCCTCCAGACAGCTGGGCTGGAAAATTATTGAGACGATGAGCCAGACCTACATCTGTCAAGACCTGTTCAGGATTCAAGGCACCTGTCACAATTTCTGAAGCCAACTCCACATTTTCCTTAGCAGTTAGATTGGAAACTAGATTATAAAACTGAAAAACAAAACCGACATCATTGCGGCGGTAATTGGTTCTCTGGTGGGAATTGTAGTCTGCAATATTGGCACCATCAATCCAGATTTCCCCCTCGTCATTGGTATCCATTCCCCCAAGAAGGTTAAGAACCGTTGACTTGCCCGCACCAGATGCACCTAGAATGATAACCAATTCACCCTTTTCAATCTCAAAATTCACATCACGATTGGCCACAATCTCCGTATCCCCAACCTGATAACGCTTATAACAGTGTTTCATCTCAATATAAGCCATAAGACTCACCCTCTCTCAAACAAATTACTTCCTATTACCATTATAACGCTTTTTCAACTAGTTGGAAACTGCTTACATTCTCAAATCCTTCAAAAAAGGCAGTCTCAAACCACTGCCTTCTATCATCTTCTTAAAAATAAAATTGAACCAGATCGCCTTCTGCTGTCGCCACTGAAATACAATCTTTCTCTATGCATTTCACTTTTGCTTTTTCTTGATTCACTTCAATCACACTCTTTTCAATGCCTGGATAAGAAACTCGCAAATCTCCTCCACTCCTTGATAAAATGGTCATCTGTAAAAGTTTTTTATCCTCCCACCTCATGCTCACTTCAAAATGTCCACGTGCCATTAAGCCTGAAACGGAACCTCTTGACCATGCATCAGGTAGGGCAGCTAGAGGCACCAGATAAGCTGTATGAGACTGGAGTAACATTTCTGCCATGCCACTAGTAGCACCAAAATTACCATCTATCTGAAAAGGAGGGTGGCTACACCAAAGATTTGGCAAGGTGGATGACTTTAACTGCTCTGCTAATAATTTATGGGCTCGATCGCCATCTCCCAAACGCGCCCAGAGATTGATCTTATTAGCCTTGGACCAGCCTGTGCCGCCATCTCCACGATCATTGAGACTAGCACGCGCCGCATCAAGATACTCTTGTCCCTTATAGCTAAAGAGAGTTCCAGGATAGAGTCCCACTAGATGGGAAGCGTGCCGATGCTGGGCCTCCACTTTCTCATTTTGAAAATGCTGCTCTTCCTCCTCATACCACTCCCTGATTCGACCAGATTGAGTGATTTGAAGAGGATTAAGCAAGTCAAACTTCTCCTTGACCTCAGTCAACAAAGCCTCATCCAGTCCCAATTCCTGAGCAGCCTGAATAAAATCATGAAATAACTGCCAAATCAGAGATTGGTCATAGGTATTGCCAATCGAAATCGGACCATGTTCTGGAGAATAAGACGGAGAAGAGACCCAACGCTGCGCCTGCTGGTCCTTATGTAAAAAGGCATTCCAAAAACGAACCGTTTCCCTCAACATGGGATAAATTTTCTCCCTGAGATAGTCTTGATCCCTATAAAATGAATAGGCTTCATAAACAGTTTGCATCATCCACGCATTGGCAGCTGGTGACCAACCCCAATAGTAATCCCAACCAGGTGCCGTCCAGCCAAAGGGAGTAGCTTGAGTATGAACCAACCAACCATTCTCCTCCCCTTCCTGAGAGAAAATGCCTGCATACCTTGCAGCTGCTAGACGACCATAGACACGCAAATCATCGATATAGTTGATGACTGGAAAAGCCGTCTCTAGGAGATTGGTAACATAGGCTGGCCAATAATTCATCTGCAGGTTGATATTCAGGTGATAGTCCGAATTCCAAGGAGGATTATCGACTGCATTCCAGACCCCTTGTAGGTTAGCTGGTAGAGCATCTGGACAGTCTCTAGAAGAACTAAGCAATAAATACCGCCCATACTGGAAGAACAGCTCCTCCAAAGCCTGCCCCTCTTGTGGCTTATAATTTTTTAACAAATCATCTGTAGTGGATGCGTCAACATCAGCTTCCAAATCCAATTGAACACGCTGGAATAAGGCTTGGTAGTCCTCAATATGCCTTGATTTCAATTGGGTATAGCCCTTTTCTTTAGCTATCTCCACCAAGTCTTTTACCTGTTGCTCTAAATCAATTTTCTTGCGATAATTGCTAGCAGGATTTTGGGCAAAATCTGTCTTAGCCACCAAGAAGAGATTAGCATAACTGGCTCCTGATATCTGAACCTTATCTGACCAGACTCTAATGTCTCCATCTGTTTCCCAAGCTAGATAACTAGCAAACTGCAGGTCATTGTCCTTAACTCGCCCCTTCATCAAGATATAAGAATCAGTAATATCCAGCTTACACTCCTTGTAATCAGATTTTTCCTGCTCATACTTTCCATCAGAAGCCAAATCACGGGTCAAGGATAGTTCTATAGTAAAATCTAGAGTTTCCAACCCTTCCTTAGTAAAGCGCTGAACCAAGAGATCATCTGGAAAACTGGCAAAGGCTTCACGTTTAAATCTCGTTCCCTTATAGGCATAAGAAGTCGTCGCAAGCGCCTTACTGATATTCAGCTGTCTCTGGTAATCCGTCACCTGAGACAAAGTCTTGCCTTGCTGGCTGAACTCAATGAAAATATCCCCAAAGGACAGATAGGTCCCATATTGACTCGTTTTTGGTCCAATCAGGTGCTTTTCAGCCAGTTCCTTAGCCCGATTGTAATCTCTCTTTTCCAAATCCTGCCGAATCTCAGCTAAAAAACTATGCTGATTTTGAAGATTTCCACCCTGATAATCTGAACTATCAGGAAGTGGACCTCCAGACCAGAGACTTTTTTCATTGAATTGAATCCGCTCAGCACCTATAAGCCCAAATACTTTTGCCCCTAAAGAACCATTGCCTAGCGGTAAGGCCTCTTCTTCCCAACCCTTATATGTTGTTGACGCTGGTTGCTTGTAGACCAATACATAATCTTGTTTTTTATTCCTTATCATACTACCATACTAACATAAAAAGCCTAGAAATCAATCCTAGGCTTACAATTTTTTATTTTCCAAGGTAGTATTCAGAAACGACGTTCAATTTTTCGTCGAATTCGAATACCAATGGTGGGAAGTTAGGGATTTCCACATCCATGATTTCATCGTCTGACAAACCTTTGATGTGTTTTACAAGGGCACGGATTGAGTTACCGTGAGCTCCTACGAATACGTTTTTACCATCTTTAAGAGCTGGAGCGATTTTATCTTCCCAGAAAGGAAGGGCACGTTCCAAAGTCACTTTCAAGTTTTCAGCATCTGGGATAACTGAGTCGTCAAGTGAAGCGTAACGACGGTCTGTGTGAGCTGAGTGCTCATCATCACGGTCCATGTTTGGAGGCAATACATCGTATGAACGACGCCAGATGTGAACTTGCTCATCACCAAATTGTTCAGCAGCTTCAGCTTTGTTTTTACCAGTCAAACCACCGTAGTGACGTTCGTTCAAGCGCCATGATTTTTCAACTGGAACCCACAATTGGTCAGAAGCTTCAAGAGCCAAGTTAGTTGTTTTGATCGCACGTTTCAATACTGAAGTGTAAGCTTGGTCAAATTCGATACCAGCTTCTTTGATCAATTTACCAGCGTCAATCGCTTGTTGTGTACCTTTTTCAGACAAATCAACATCAGCCCAACCAGTGAAAAGGTTAGCTTTGTTCCATTCAGACTCACCGTGGCGAGCAAAAACCAATTTTACCATTAGATGGATTCTCCTTTAAATTTTCCGAGGTTTCCCCTCGTTTATCTATTCTATTTTACACAATTTTTCACAAAAAAGCTAGTCAAAACCAAAAAGGAAAGGACTGTTTGACAATCCTTTTCCTTATTAGTATCATACAACAACCTTATTTCTCTTCAAATCCTTCTGCGACTGCTTCCGCAAAGTTTTCTTCTACGATGCTTGCACAGTGGTCACAGATGACTGCGTGGTAGCTGCGTTCTGCTGTTGTTGGGTCGATACGACGGCAACGGTCACATACTTCACCTGCAGCACGTTCAACAGTAAAGGCTACATCTTCGAAGCTAACGGCAGCTTCTGGAGCTGGCCCCTCTGCGATAGTCAATTCAGACACAATCAAAAGTTGAGCTACATTGCTGTTTACTGCTTCGAGTAGAGTTTTCACAACTTCGTTTGGATAAACTGTCAAGTGTGCTTCAAGCGATTTACCGATAACTTTTGCATTACGCGCTTCTTCCAAGGCTTTTTGAGCTTGTCCACGGAAGTCCATGAAGGCTGCCCATGTGTCCAAGATTTCTTCTTGATTAGCAAAAGTTTCCGCTTCTGGCAATTCTGACAATTGAACAAAATCTTCGGCTTCAAACTCAAGGTATGACCAGATTTCTTCCGCAGTGTGAGGAAGGATTGGTGTCAAGAGTTTGGTGATTTTGACAAGAATGTCATAGAAGACAGTCTGCATTTGACGGCGTTCCAGTGATTTGGCACCTTCGATGTAAACAACGTCCTTAGCAAAATCAAGGTAGAATGCTGACAAGTCAACGTTGATAAAGTTCACCAAGGCCTTGTAGATTGTCAAGAATTCAAAGTTAGCATAGGCATCACGAATGGTCTTGACAAGCTGGTTAAAGCGAATCGTCATGTACTTATCAACTGAACGAAGCTCATCGTAAGCGACTGTATCTTGAGCTGGGTTAAAGTCAGATGTATTGGCAATCAAGAAACGAAGTGTGTTACGAATCTTACGGTAAGTTTCAGAGACTTGGCTAAGGATATCCATTGAGATACGAACGTCATTGCTAGTATCTACACTTGTTACCCAAAGACGAAGAATTTCAGCGCCAAATTGTTTCTCAACATCGCTAGGCAAAATAGTATTTCCAAGAGATTTGGACATCTTTTCACCCTTACCATCAAGCGTAAAACCTTGAGACAAGATTTGTTTGTAAGGTGCTACGCCATGGTTGGCAACAGATGTAATGAGTGATGAGTTAAACCAACCACGGTATTGGTCAGAACCTTCAAGGTAAAGGTCAGCTGGATAAGTCAGATTTGGACGATTTACCAAAACACCATTCCATGATGAACCTGAGTCAAACCATACATCCATAATATCTGTTTCTTTCTTGAACTCCCCATTTGGAGAACCTGGATGTGTAAATCCTTCTGGCAAGAGATCTTTGGCATCACGTTCCCACCAAATGCTTGAACCATGTTCTTCAAAGAGTTGAGCCACGTGTTCAATAGTTTCAGCAGTCATAATCGCTGTACCGTCTTCAGCGTAGAAGATTGGAAGTGGAACACCCCAAGCACGTTGACGAGAGATAACCCAGTCGCCACGGTCACGAATCATGTTGTAAAGACGAACTTTACCCCATTCTGAGTGGAATTTCACTTTTTCAATTTCGTCCAAGATTTCTTGGCGGAATTTAGAAACTGAGGCAAACCATTGTGGTACTGCACGCCAGATGATTGGTTTCTTGGTACGCCAGTCAAATGGATATGAGTGAGAGATTTCTTCTTGAGCAAGAAGGAGGTTACCAAGTTTTTCAATAACAGTTGGAACTACCTTTTCATAGAATTGACCTTCAAACTCAGGACCAGCATTCTTCATCATGATACCACGTTCGTCAACAGTCACTGCGACTTCAAGACCATTAGCAATACCAACATTGTAGTCGTCCTCACCAAAACCAGGGGCTGTATGGACAATACCAGTACCAGAGTCAGTTGTAACGTGGTCACCAAGAATAACCAACTCATCTACAGCTGTATCCCATGGGTGTTCTGTTACGATGTGGTTGAGTTCTTGACCACGGTAAGTTGCCAACACTTGAACGTCAACCCAGCCAAATTTCTCAGACAAGCTAGTCAACAATTCTGCAGCAACCACAAACTTACGAGCTTCACCAGCAGGTTGAACCAAAACGTAATCAATATCTGCACCAACAGTCAAACCACGAGAAGCTGTGATAGTAAATGGAGTAGTTGTCCAAACAACGATATAAGTATCTGTATCTAGAACACCTTTGCCATCTTTTACCTTATTGGCATAATAAAGTGAAGTCGAAACCAAATCATGGTATTCAATTTCTGCTTCGGCAAGGGCTGACTCAGATGACCATGACCAGTAAACTGGTTTTGCACCACGGTAGATATAGCCTTTATTAGCCATCTCACCAAAGACACGGATTTGGGCTGCTTCATAGTCTGGAGTTAAAGTCACATATAAATTTTCCCAGTCACCTGACATCCCCAAGCGCTTGAAATCATCACGTTGTTTATAAACTTGAGAAAGAGCATATTCACGGCAAAGTTTCAAGTACTCAACCAAGTCCATTTCTTTGCGTTTGACACCTTGTTTTGCCAAAACCTGCTCAATTGGCAGACCATGAGTATCCCAACCTGGGATATAAGGTGCGTTAAAACCTGACATAGACTTAGAACGAATGATGATATCTTTTGAGATATGATTCATGGCATGTCCAACGTGGATATTTCCGTTTGCGTATGGAGGGCCATCATGCAAGACAAAATGCGGTTTCCCTTCATTTAGTTCTTGACGACGTTGATAAAGTTTTGCATCTTCCCATTCCTTTTGCCAAACTGGCTCTTTGGTAGGAAGGCCTGCACGCATTGGGAAAGCTGTTTTCCCAAGATTAAGGGTATCTTTGAGTTTCATGGTATCTCCTTTATAAATAATAACAAATTAAAAACCACGACTGCCAAAAAGGACGAAAATCGTGGTACCACCTTTATTCGGAAAAAGATTTAGTCTTTCTCCCTCTTTTCCCGTAACGTGGGCAACGTCAAATCTTACTCCATTCAGACTTGAGTTTTTGAGAGGATAATCTTATCAATAGGGATTACAGGACTCACACCATCTCCTGCTCGCTGAAAATATAAGGATAAGATATTGTTCTCACATTATTTCTTATAAAATTGTAACGGATTCTTGCGGTGCTTCAAATCCTGGTTCTGAGTTTACAGCTTCAGTAGCTGGTGTTGGTCCTGAGTAATGGCTTGGAGCTACTTCTGGCTCTTCATACATTGGACCAACTGGATGAACAGGCTCTTCTTCAATTTGAGGACTCACTACAGGAGTTGGGTTTTCCACTTCCTGTTTAGCTTGAGCTTCAAATTCAGCCAATTCTTTATTGGCTGCCTCAATACGAGCCTGTAACTCTGTCATTTCTTCTTGAGAAAATTGACGTGTCATATCAATTGGTTCTTCCTCAATTGGAGCTGGAATCGGTTCTCCAAGTACTTCGCTAACCACTTCTTTAAAGGCTTCATCACTTGTCTGAAGATAAGTAGCTGTTGGACGAAGAATATCTTCCCAATCTGAAGATTCAACAATAGCCAACTGACTCTCAATTGTAGATTTGAGACGTTGGTGGAAGACACGACTCTTGTTCTTCAATTCTTCGGTTTCAACAGCAACTTTCTTAGCATTATCAGCAGCCTGACGAAGAATTTCATTTGCCTTGTATTTTGCTTCTTCCAATAATCGATGTGCATCCTGTTCAGCTTGATGAATGATATTATTTGAACGATCGTGTGCTGTTTGTTTCACTCTCTCAGCTGTATCTTGGGCAATCAATACAGACTGGCTCAACGAATCTTTCATCTCATCAAAGTAAGACAAACGCTCTTCCAAATTTTTAATATGTAAATCCTTATCATGATTAGAACGAACCAAATCTTCATAATCACGAACTACAATATCTAAAAATTCATCTACTTCTTCTGGATCAAAACCTCTAAAACGTGTGCTAAAGGTTTTATCTTTGATTTCTAACGATGTAATTGGCATATTTTTCCTCACTTACTTAATAATAACTGGACTGTTATTTTTTTCTTCTCTTTTTTAGTTTGTCCCTTATCTTGAAGCAACCTCAAACGCCCAAATTTTCTCACACTAATCAAGTCTCCAACTTGAACAGTATAATCTGATTTGTCTACCACATGATAATTTACTTGGACAACTTTCTTTTCAATCAACTGGTTTGCTTGATTTCTAGATAGTTTCAAAACATTTGATAAAAGAACATCTAATCTAAAACTAGACACGCATAAATCCAGCTCTCTATACTGTTCTAGCTTATCTATTTTCTCGGTGAAAGGACGTTCCTCCAGCGAAACAGGTATACGGCCAATTTTCTTTAATCCATCTTGAAAGAGAAGAAGAAACTGCTGATTAATCATAATCTGCGCCCGTTCTTCATCCACTAGGATATCTCCAAAAAGTTTCCGTTCAATCCCTAATTGATTGATGACTGTCCCTAAAATCTTAGCATGCGTTAAGTGTTCAAATTTATTGGAATACACTATTTCCTGGAGAGATATTTCAAAATCTGAAAACTCTGGCTGGAAATAATCTGGGTATAATAAAACTCGAACATACTCACTCGAGACGAATTCCCCACTACTGCTACAAGCAAGACCATAAGTTTTGACCAAAATCTTTAATAGTTTCTCCTGATGAGGATTGATAAAGGGAGTTAAAAAAGGAGCATAGCTATCTTCTACCTTCTTTATCCATTCCATTCCCTTATCAAGAAAGGGACGGTCTTCTATAGAGAAATGCTGGTAAATCCCTTTATTCATCCTATCATCGCCAGAAAACGGACTAGGTTTTCTCCTAAAAATCGAATCAAAACAATCGCAACCCAAACAGATAAATCAAGACCTGCTATCTGTAAAGGCAGGCGTTGCAAAGGAGCAAGCACTGGTTTTACCAATGCTACAATCCAACGACCCAAACTTGATTCGTAGGCGCCTGGAAGCCAAGACATGACAGCAAAGGCTACCAAAATCAGGGAGTAAATATCCACTGCATTATAAATCAGACGAATTAAAAAAATCATTATCGTACTCTATTTCGCTTCATATCAAAGCCAAACTCACCATTTTGTTCTTCATCTGGTAAACGAATATCTTCTACGTTCACAATAACATTCACTGGTGTCAACAGGTACATGGTAGAAGCTACCTTTTTCAAATTTCCAGCTAGAACATGGCAAGCTCCATCCAGATAATCTAAACAACGACGAGCTTGCACTTCAGTCATATATTGAAAATCAATCAAAATACTTTCGTTTCCTGCTAATAAATCAACAATTTCTATCGCATCTTCATATTTTCTAGGATAACGAACATCAATTGTTACTTTTTCAGTAGAATGCTGATTTTGCTTTGCTAACTCTTGTTGACGTGCATGCAGTCTAGTAATATTATTTTCTTTTGTACTACTTGTGCTTGGTGTTTGATTCGTTGAGAGAGCCTTTTCCTGTGTAGAATTTACTGGAGTTAGAATAGGCTCATCTCGTTTTTCATTAGGGAGACTTAAATCCTCATCCTCCGTAAAATAATCTATAAATCTATCGAATCTATCTTTTAAAGACATGGTTCTCTCCTACTTAAAAAATGCTGTACCTATGCGAACAAAGGTGGAACCGAATTGAATCGCTTCTTTATAATCACGACTCATTCCCATGCTTAAGTCGGTCATAGGCATATTTGGAATTTGTTTTTCTTGGATTTCTTTTTGTAAATCTTGGGTCGCCTTGAAAATTTCTTTCAACTGCTCACTGTTAGCCTCAAAAGGTGCCATCGTCATTAAACCAACATATTCAATCTTATCTAGTTTGCCCAACTCTGGCAAGACTTCCAATAATTCTTCTCTCGAAAAGCCGTGTTTACTTTCTTCTTTAGAAATATTTACTTGAAGGAAACACTTGATGACTCGGTCACTTCTTTTTTGGATTTCCTCTGCTAGCTTTACTGAATCCAATGCATGGAAATAATCAACGTATTGAATGACATCTTTCACCTTACGTCTTTGCAAGGTACCAATCAAATGCCAAGTCACATCTCGATCTTTTAAAGCTTGATATTTCTCTAGAAACTTATCTACACGATTTTCACCGATATGATGAACCCCTAGCGGAAGCAAGGCTTCCGCTGTCGGTACATCTACATACTTGGTAACTGCAATGACAGAGACTGAGCCACTCTCGCGATGAGCACTCAGACTTGCTTCTGCGACTTCCCGAAAAACACGTTCTGTATTTTCTTTTACATTCATTTACTTAACGATTTTTGAAAAATGGAGGTGTATCCAACTCATCTTCATCTTGCGAATTTGGAATTTCAAAACGTTCTACCGGTGACACTACTGAATCAGTCGGACGAACAATTGTCTCGCGACGTAAATCCCAATCACCAAAAGCAGAGCCTTGAGCTTGTTCCGAGCGACGTTGATTTTGTTTTGGTAATTCAGCTGTTTCTGCCATATCAAAATGACGATCAAAGCCATGTGAATGAGCTGGCTTTACTGTCTCACGGTAGTTAGTAGTAGGTCTAGCTTGTGGAGCCACAACCTTTTCTACGCGGTCTTGACGAACACCCGTTGCGACAACTGTTACACGAATTTCATCACGCATACTTTCATCAATTGAAGTACCGAGCCAGATGTTCACTCCTTGACCTGCTGCCTGGTTCACAATTTGTGAAGCCTCTTCTGCCTCAATCAAGGTTAAGTCAAGACCACCAGTTACGTTGACAATCACATCTTCTGCTCCATCAATTGTTGTTTCAAGAAGTGGAGAGTAAATTGCCTTACGTGCTGCTTCTACCACACGTTCTTCTCCACTACCGATACCAATACCCATAAGAGCATTCCCTTTATTTGCCATAACTGTTTTCACATCGGCAAAGTCAAGGTTAATCAATCCTGGATTGGTAATCAAATCGGTAATTCCTTGAACACCTTGACGAAGAACGTTATCTGCTTCGCTAAGAGCCTCCAGGAGCGGTGTTTTCTTATCAACAATTTCAAGCAAGTTGTTGTTTGAAATAATCAATAGAGTATCTACATGCTCACGTAGTTGATTGATTCCTTCTACAGCGAATTGTCCACGTTTGCTTCCTTCAAAACCAAACGGACGTGTTACAACACCAACTGTAAGAGCACCTAAATCTTTAGCAATACGAGCAATAACAGGAGCAGCTCCAGTTCCAGAGCCTCCTCCCATACCAGCAGTGATGAAGACCATATCTGCACCACTGATAGCTTCAGTCAGTGTCTCTTCGCTTTCTTCAGCAGCTTTACGACCAACCTCAGGTTGACCTCCTGCACCCAAACCACGAGTCAATTTAGGTCCCAACTGAATAACAGTCTCAGCTTTTGTACTACTCAATGCTTGTACATCTGTGTTTGCTGCGATAAATTCTACGCCTGTAACACCTTCGTCGACCATACGGTTGATGGCATTGCCACCACCTCCACCGACACCAATTACTTTAATCACTGCACCTTGAGCAGCAGCTGTATCAAATGAAAATGTCATAATTTATTTTTCCTCTTTATTCGTCAAACATGCTTCCGATCAAGCCACGGAAACGATCTGCTAATTTCGGTTTATTTTGTGAAGCTTGTTGGAAATCCGCCATTGGTTCCGTAGGCGCCACCGGCTCTACTTCTGGAGCAGGAGCTGGTTGAACAGGCGTTGATTGTACAAACTGAGCTGTTTTCTGAATCATTCCCCCAAAACTAAGCGGTTGTTGGAATAATCCTTCATCACCCTTGACTGCTCGTTGAGCCAAGAGATGTACTTCTGTCAATTGTCCCGCGAATTCTGATAGACTAATCACATGCGCAAAGGCTGGATTACGAATCCCAACTTGGTTTGGAACATAGAGTTTCACACGAACACCAAAAACTTCTTGAGCAAGCTCCACAATACCCGGTAAAATAGCCGTTCCACCAATCAAAACAATTCCACCAGGAAGATCCAATAAATGTCTTCTGTCTAAGTCTTGTTTGATTTGTTCAAAAATATGCTTAATACGTGCAGAAATAATCTCTGACAAGTAATTTTCTGTTACTTCAACAGGTTCTACTTCCCCGATCACTTCGACTTGGAATGTTTCTTTACTTGCGAGAGGAGGATAAGCCTCTCCATAGTTTAATTTCAAACCTTCGGCTAGTTTCTGTGATGTCTTCAAGACTTTAGAGATATCCTTAGTTACATAATCTCCGCCTTCTTGGAGAATATTGGTAAACTGGAGTTCTTGATTACGAATTGTAGCGACAGTCGTTTGACCTGCCCCCATATCAATCACTGTAGCACCAAATTCACGTTCACCTTCATTCAAAATAGATTGAACCATTGCTAGTGGTGAAATAATAATATTTTCAACCTGAACACCTGCACGTTCAACTGTCTTACGTAGGTTATGTAAAATAGTGCGAGGACCTGTATAAAGTAAACCACGCATTTCAAGGCGAACCCCCATCATACCACGTGGGTCACGAATCCCTTGAAAACCATCCACAATAAATTCCTCAGGAATGAATGTGATAACTTCACGATCAGGTGTCATACTCTTTGTCAAAGCTGATTTGACAACATTTTCGACATCTTGATCCATAATTTCCTTGGTATCAGATGTTACTGGAATCATTCCTTGAGTTGGTTCTACCTGTAAGAGATTAGCTGGTAAACCAACATTCACTGATTTAATTGAGATGCCTGCTTTTTCTTCTGCTTGGGAAATTGCTGATTTGATAGCAGTTGCTGCTGCATCAATATCAACGATAATCCCATCCTTTACACCTTTACTTTTGGCATTACTCACGCCAATTACATTTAATTCACCATTTCTCTGCTCAGCTACAAGCACCTTGACAGAGCTTGTTCCAATATCTAGACCTGTAAAAAAGCCTTCTCTAGCCATTACATCGCATCCTCTCTATCTTCCAAGTTTCTAACTTCGTAATATTCAATAGCTAAACGTAGGCATAGCTATTCACAGAATATTATAACACAAAAAATCTCATCGTGCTCAGTTTTTTCCTAAATTTACCAGCCAATTTTTTAGTTTTTCTGTTCAGAAATTCATTCACTGTAAACTTTGTCAACAATCTGTCTATTCTACAAAAAAGAAAGCTCATTTCTAAGCTTTCTTTGCAATCATTTTTTCTGCTTCTTGTTCTAAAAATAGTTCCAAAATTTTCTTTGTCAACGTAATCGCCGCTGACAAGGCCAGAGAAACGATTAAATAATTAGCTACTAAGCCGTGGTCTCCAACCAATGGCGGTTTGGTCAAGAATCCGTAATCTCCACCTGTTACCAAATTGACCACAAAAATCAAGGCATTTAGTCCAAAGGTCATAAGAAAAATTCCTTTCACATCCAGTAATCGCGCATTATACTGTCTCAAGAGATAAACTAGAGAGTTCCCCAAGAGAGCTAAGTGGCCAAAGATAAAGGATAAAATCGCAATATGCGGGAATGGATAAGGATCTGGCACTGGATAAACAAAGGCAGCTAATGTCCCAAATGTTCCTAGTAATGCAAAATACTGCCTATATTTAGACTGACCAGGAAGCAAGAGCACCACAAACATAGCCATACGGCAATGGTAAAAGGGTAAACTTTCTGACAGTGGCATATGATTGACCCCATACCAACCATAAAGAAGGATTAACTGAACGGCCTGCAAGATTTGGAAAAATCGTTGGTAAACCTTCTTTTCACGATAACGATAGGCTGTATAGAAGGTCAAGGCCAAGAGTGTAAATATACTGACATACCAATAAAGATCAAACTTGGGTGGCTCTGTTGCTTGGGTCGTAAAAAAAATATCCCATAAATTCATCTAGTATTCCTCATGATTCAAAATTTTCCTGCATTTTATTATACCATGCTATTTGTCAAAAATGAATTTAGAAATACGATAATCATCTTCTTAATCAAGATATTGCTCCCTCTGACCTTGATAAACCTGCCAAAGAATTTCTATTTGCTCCTTGGTAATGCGTTTTTCAGATAAGGCTGGCAGTTGGTCAATGGCAAAAAATTGAAGGGCAGCAATTTCTTGATTTTTTTGGAATTGTCCATCAAGAAGCTTACATTCAAAAACAAACTTTGCATATTGCTTGCTCTGTAGTTGGAAACGATTTGTATCAAAAACAGCTAGTAGTCTTTCTACTTTAGCTTCAAAACCGGTTTCTTCTTCAATTTCCTTGAGAATATTTTCTGTTGGAGAATAGCCGACTTCACCAAAGCCACCTGGCAAAGCCCAATCATTCTCTCCTTGTCCCCTAACCAGACAAATTTTTTCATCCTCAACTATCCAAGCACGGACGTCCATTAAAGGAGTCGCATAAGCGGAGGTCGGTTTCAAGAGTTCTGCCACTTCGTCTGCATCAAGGTCTGATACCTGATTCAACATTTCAGATAACAGACTTCGCAAGTCTTCGTAGCGCTCACGGTCAAAAGGATCTTTTGTAAAGGTTAGTCCAGTATCTGTAAGAGCAATCATTCTTTGAAGATACTTAGCAAAATCACTAGCATTCATTTTCTAAACTTTCTACCAGCTTAGCTAGATTCATGGAGTTAGAGCCCTTGAGCAAGATTTGATCATGCACTCCAAGGCTTTCCTTGACCTGCTTGACTAGGTCTTCAAATTGGTCTTGGTCTTCTGTTTTCTTGAAGTAGTAAACGTGGCCGATTGGGAACATTTGACTAGCCAATTGGGCTAATTCAGCAATGTCTTCTCCATAGAAAATAACGGTATCCAGCACATCTGGCGAAAGACTCAAAATCATCTGGTTATGAAGTTGAACTGACTGGTCACCAAGTTCCTTCATGTCTGCCAAGACCGCAATTTTCTTACCTTCTTCATTAGCTGGAATAGCAGAGAAAGTCTCTAAAATCAGCTTCATAGCAGTTGGATTGGCATTGTAAACATCTGATAGGATATCTGCTCCATTGGCTGCTTTCTTCCATTCGGTACGGTTACGCGTCAATTCAAGATTTTGGAAGGCCTGACGAATTTGCTCCTCTGAAACTCCTTCTTGTAGGGCAACATAAGACGCAATCATAGCATTAGTGGCATTGTACTTACCAGTCACTGGCAAATCAAGGGCTTGTTCCAAGAAATTAGCCTTAAAGGTCAGACTATCCTTGCGCTCAACCAATTCGGTAATTTCCAACTCAGCTCCTTGCCCAAAACGGACCACCTTTTTATCAGCTGGCAAGTAGGCCTCTACAATCGGGTCAGCTGGTGCCAAAAGCAAAGAACCTTCAGCCATGCCATCTGCAATTTGCATTTTCCCTTTAGCAATCTCAGAACGGTCTTTGAAAAAGGCCAAATGAGCCTCTCCAACCAAGGTCACGATGGCTGTTTTTGGATGAGCCAATTCAGACAAGAGATGAATATCTCCCAAGTGATCCTGCCCCATCTCCAAGACTAACTTTTCTGTCCCTTCAGGCATATGGAGAACTGTGTAAGGAAGACCAATCTCATTATTGTAGTTGCCTTGTGTTTTGTAAGTTTTGTAGGTTGTTGATAGCAAGTGTGCTAACATATCCTTGGTCGTTGTCTTACCATTTGAACCTGTAACCGCAAAGACATCAACAGCTGTTTTTTCAAGATAATAGGCAGCTAGGGATTGAAAGGCAGCCAAAACGTCATCTACTAGAATGTAGGGATGATTTGCGACCTCTTTCTCAGACAGGGTTGCAGCAGCGCCATTTTCAAAAGCTATTTCGATAAAGTCATGACCGTCACGCGCACCTTTGAGGGGCACAAATAAATCCCCTGCCGCAATCAAACGACTGTCAAACTCAGCTTTCTCTAACTGGGTATCCTCAAAGATGCTGATATCATTTTTAGCTCCGACAACTTGGGCCACTTCATGAATTGTTAATTTCATTTCTACTCCTTTAAAAAGGGTTGAAGTCCGAGAACTCTAGTCACCTTGCAGTGATGGTTCTGGCTTCTACCCTCTCTTTCATTTTTATAGCAAATGCGCTTCGCGCTTGTCAAAACTTTCCTTGGCAAGATCAACCAATCGCTCGATTAAGTCTGGATAGCTGATTCCCATATTGTCCCAAAGAAGTGGATACATTGACCACTGGGTGAAACCTGGCATGGTATTGAGCTCGTTGAGGAAAACCTCTCCCTTATCTGTATAGAAGAAATCGCAACGAGATAGACCGAGGCCTCCAATCGCACGAAAGGCCGTTTCTGCATTTTGACGCATAACAGCTACCACATCATCACTGATTTTAGCTGGGATATCCATGGTAATCTTGTTATCAATATACTTGGCATCGTAGTCATAAAAGGCAACATCCTTGACTACTTCTCCTGGAAAGGTGCTTTTGACATCGTAGTTGCCCAGTAGACCAACCTCGATTTCACGGGCATTTACCCCTTGCTCTACCAAGACACGGCTGTCATATTTGAAGGCAAGTTTCAAAGCTTGACGGAGTTCCTCTTGGTTTTCAGATTTAGAAATACCGACACTAGACCCCATGTTTGACGGCTTAGTGAAGACTGGATAAGCCAATTTTTCTTCCACTTCAACGATTTTAGCAGTCACATCATCCCCTTCAACGATAGCCACATAAGGAACTTGGGCAATCCCGACAGATTCTAAGACACGCTTGGTCGTGATTTTATCCATGGCAAGGCTTGATGACAAGATGTTGCAACCAACGTAAGGCATTTTCAAAACTTCCAAGAAGCCTTGGACAGAGCCATCTTCTCCCATCGGACCGTGAAGAACTGGGAATACCACTGCACCTTCTTCGTAGATAGCACTTGGTGCAACTTGCTTATCCCAATCAATGGTTTCATTGGTCATGAGACGGTCCTCTTGACCTGGAGTCTGACTAAATTCCTGCGTTTTGATAAAGTCACCTGACTGACTGATAAAGAAAGTCTTAACTGTGAAACGGTCGTAATTGACCGCACGCATGACACTTTCCGCTGAAAGGACAGAGACTTCGCGTTCCGCACTCCGTCCACCATATAAAAGAATAATCGTTTGTTTCATATTATTTGTCCTAATTCTACTAGAATACTCGCTCTTTAGTATATCATATTTGCTTCTTTTTTGAAACTTGAACCTGATACTAGTCTTCAAGAAATCTAAAAAAAGACCGATAAAAAATGTCGGTCTCCTTGATTTTTTTATAAATGAATTGAGTTTGTTAAGTTGTCTCCACTTACAACTCTGTTCGATTTTCAATGGCTCGTAAGAGTGTGACTTCATCTGCATACTCGATATCTGCCCCCACAGCAAGACCTCGTGCCAGGCGCGTAACCTTGATGCCAGCTGGCTTGAGCAAACGTGAAAGATACATGGAAGTTGCTTCCCCATCTGCCGTAGCATTTGTTGCTACGATTACTTCTGAAACCTCACTATCCATAAGACGAGTCATGAGGCTCTTGAGATTGATATCGTCTGGACTGATACCATTCATAGGAGAAATGAGGCCATGCAGGACATGATAGAGTCCATGGTATTCTTGGATATTTTCCATGGCCGCCACATCCCGACTATCCTCTAGCACCAAAATCGTTGTCTGGTCACGAGTCGGATCGGTACAGATAGAACAAGGATCGTCGTCTGTCAAACGTCCACAAATAGAACAGTAGGTCAATTCTCTCTTAGCAGAAAGGAGATTTTTTGCAAATTCATTGACATCATCATCAGACATCCCAATCGTATAAAAGGCCAGACGCGTAGCCGTCTTAATCCCGATACCTGGTAACTTGGAATAACTGTCAATCAGCTTGGCAATGGGTGTTGGATAAAGCATAATTTCCTTTCTAGTTCATCGGATGGTATTTTTGATACAGATTGATAATGTCACGCGCAATGGAAGGTCCTACACCTTTTGTTAGATTGGTATTATGAGGAAAGACCACTGCAACAGCGATTTGGGGATTATCAGATGGGGCATAGGCCACCGCATTGGTATTGGTTGCTTGCTGACCATCTGCCACATAGCTTTCGGCTGTACCCGTTTTTCCGCTAATGGATACCAAGGCACCATTTGAAAAGGCACGTCCAGTTGTCAATCCACTAGTCCCATGAGCAACCTGATAAAAACCTTGGTGCAAGATGCTCATATCGGAGTCGGATATATTGACCTTATTCATCTCTGTCGGTTGCAGTTGCTGAATCAAGTCGCCCAGTCCTCCCTTATCATTATTTCCATAAATGCCTTCCACAATACGAGGAGCCACACGAACACCATCATTTGCAATAGTTGCTACATACTGAGCCAACTGCATGGGCGTATAGTTATCAAACTGCCCAAATGCATTAGTAATGTAATTAGCAAAGCTATAGTCTTTGGGAACAAATCCAGTAGATTCATCTGGTAAGTCAATCCCGGTCGCAGACCCCAAGCCATATTCGCCAAAGGTTGAACGCAGTTTCCCCATAGCAGACTCTAGATTGCTGGTGCCGACAAACATATTGGGTTGATAGGTTTGCCCCATAAGACCTAAGGCTGTTTGGACCATATAAGTATTGGATGAATACTCCAGAGCTTGAACTGCCGTAATCGGCATTGGCCCAGAAAAGGCAGTATACCAAGAATTAATTGGAGCTGAACCTTGGAAGACAATGGACTGGTCTGTCAAGGTCTGATTTCCTGACAAGACTCCATTTTCCCAACCTGAGCTGATGGTCGCCGCCTTGACAACCGAACCTGGAACAAAGACATTGGTTACTGTTCCCAAGGAATCCGGCGTCAACTCTCCCGTTTTCAAGTCATGTTTAATCCCTGACATAGACAAAACAGCACCTGTTTTTGGGTTAAGGGCGACTGCATAGACACCTTCAGAATACTTGGCTCCACCATTCCCCAACTCTGAATTGAAATAACTTTTCAGCAAGGCATCCACGCTATCTTGGAAGGCCAAATCAATGGTCAGTTTAATATTATTCCCTTTGGTACCAGCCTCGATATTTTCGACACTTTCCATGTTGCCATATTTATCCAGATGGATTTCTTTTACCGAGCGTTTACCTTGCAAGGTTTCCTCGTATTGCTTTTCTAGGTAAGAGGTCCCAACACGGTCATTTAGAGAGTAACCTTTTTTAAGATAAGCATCTGCTTCTTCCGCTGGGAGACCAGCTTTTTCACTGGATACACTACCTACTATAGAAGAAAGGGAAGTCTCTAAAACTTTTCGATCCCAAGAAGTTGAGATACTGATGCCGGGTAATTGTTTCGAAGCAGAGGCAATCAGAGCAATCTGGGTGTCTGTCAAGGCATCTGTCACAATGGTTCCTGTCGCAAAGTTTCCAACGGCATTTAACTGACTAAAAAGATAGATTTCTTTCTTTTTATCCTCTGTATAGTTTAGTTGACTCGCTTGGACACTATCAACCGCATTGTTATACAGTTCTGATTCGGATAGGCGATTGCCATCTGAATCCAAGCGTTTCTCACTTGGGAGAGCCTCCACTGTTTTTTTATAGATTTCAGGATCAGCCAAATAGTAATCTGCCAACTGGCGTTCTGTCAAATTTGGCGAACTGATGCTCACATATCCCAGCAACTGACTAGCGATTTCTTTCAGATCTTTAGCCGTCATTTTATTACTACGCGTAAAGGAAACAACCTGCTTTAACGTATTTTCTACCAAAGGTTTTCCACTAGCATCATAGATTTCCCCACGGGCAGAACTGGTTGTGACCTTGGTCTGACTAGCTGAGGCTAGCTTTTTTTCGTAAAAATCCTTGTTCAAAACCTGCATATACAACAAACGACCAATAATGGTCATAAAGAGTAAAATGACAATTGAAAACAATAAATTAAGCCGAATCGGAATCGAATGGCTATTAAATTTTCTCATACAAATCAGTCTCATTTCTAACTTAAAGTCTTACTCTTAATTGTACCACAATTTGAGCAGAAAATTATGGAAAAGAAAGAAGCTTTTTTCGTTTTTACAGTAAGATACGTTTTTATTTATTCATCCCTATATTATATGTTATAATGAATGTAAAAGTTCAATAATCTAGTCTTTTTCCAACACGACTCATTTAAAGGAGCCTTCCCTATGGACAAACCAGATATCGCAACTATCATTGATTCACATTTTGAAGAAATGACAGACCTAGAGCAAGAAATCGCTCGCTATTTTTTGCAAGCTGAAACGATTACAGATGATTTATCTTCTCAACAAGTCACCCAAAAATTACATATTTCTCAAGCTGCTTTGACCCGCTTTGCTAAAAAGTGTGGCTTTACTGGCTACCGAGAATTCATTTTCCAATACCAACATCAGGCAGAAAATCAAGCCAACCAAGTCTCCAAGCACAGTCCACTGACCAAACGAGTCCTCAGAAGCTATAGCAATATGAGGGAACAAACACAAGACTTGATTGACGAAATCCAACTAGAACGAATTGCCCAGCTAATCGAAGATGCTGAGCGTGTCTACTTCTTCGGAACAGGGAGTTCTGGCCTCGTAGCTCGTGAAATGAAATTGCGCTTCATGCGTCTGGGTGTGGTCTGCGAGGCCTTGACTGATCAAGACGGCTTTGCTTGGACAACCAGCATTATGGATGAAAATTGTCTCGTACTCGGTTTCTCACTTTCTGGCACAACACCTTCTATTTTAGATAGTCTATTAGATGCCAAGGAGATGGGGGCAAAGACTGTACTCTTTTCAAGTGTTCCCAATAAAGATAGCCAGACCTACACAGAGACTGTTCTGGTAGCCACCCACAGCCAGTCTTCCTATATCCAACGAATATCCGCTCAACTTCCTATGCTCTTCTTTATTGATTTGATTTATGCCTACTTTTTGGAAATCAATCGTGAAAACAAGGAAAAAATCTTTAATAGCTACTGGGAAAATAAAAAACTCAACGGCTATCGTAGACAAAAACGCGTCAGAAAATCCTAGTTTGGCTGAGTCAAACTAGGATTTTTATTCATCACCAAACATACCTCTTCAAGATTATGAATTAGTCATATCTTGACTTAGTCTTGAATAATTTCATGTAATCACTTTTTGAAGGGAGTAAATAAGCAAGTCTGACGGTATCCTCAACAATTGTATATAATACGATGTAATCCTTACTCAAGGTCAATCCTCGCGTTTGGTAGTGAGGGTCTAATTTCTTACCAAATTTTTCATCGGCATCAAATCCAGCTTGAGGGAAAATTTCTAGACGATTAATATCTTTTCTGATACTCGCCACTTTTCGTCTCGCAGCCTCTACAGAACCGATTTCCTCTGCTATATACTGATATATTTTATCCAGACTATCAATCACTCTAGGAGAATACAAAATCCTATATTTTTTATAATCCATAGCGTGTCACGACATCCTCATCTGTCAAGTAATTTCCAGCCTCAATCTTGGCATAACTTTCTTGAACTTCTGCTTGTAATTGTCTAAACAAATACTCCTTCTCTAATTCCTCTTCATTAAGTAAATCTACTTCATTTGTTACAGCAACATTCTTTAAAAATAATCTAAGTGCCGATGAAAGAGAGAGATTTTTTTCTTTTAACACTTCCATGGCATCATTTACCAATTCCCTATTAGCTTGGAAGGTCACAATTTTATTTGAATTTGCTATAGCCATTTTATATAGCTCCTTTATATATTTTCTTTATTATCTCACAATTATAAAGAAAGTCAAGGGAACTTGATTAGAAAATCCTAGTTTGGTTAAACCAAACTAGGATTGTTTTGTATTGATACTCTTCGAAAATCAAATTCAAACCACGTCAGCTTCGCCTTGCCGTACTCAAGTACTACCTGCGGCTAGCTTCCTAGTTTGCTCTTTGATTTTCATTGAGTATAAAATGATAATAAGCACCCAACATACCTGCTGTATTTTGGTGATAGGCAAATTCTAATCGTGTTTTTTCAGCTAGGCTTGGCACCAAGGCTTCTTTCAAGGCTTTACGGATCTTGGGTTTAAGGATAGCCTCTTGTCCCATGATACCGCCACCGAGAATGACTACTTCTGGATTGGCAACGTAGCAAATATTTGCCAGACCTTTCCCAAGGTAATCTACCATCCGGTCAATACCAGCCATGCAAATCTTGTTTCCTTCAGTGGCTTCCTTAAAGATGCGTCGGCCATTCCACTGATCAACATCTTCTCCATGACCTGCTGCTACATACTCCACCAAAGCTGTTGTAGAAGCCAAATCTTGGAAAGCTCCATCCTGCATATGCATATAACCAACTTCGCAGGCCGAGTTGCTAAATCCATGGAAGACTTTCCCATCCATAATCAAACAACCACCGATACCTGTTCCAATAGTCAAGCAAAGAGTGACACTCGCTCCCTTTCCTGAACCAGATACTGCCTCAGCCAGACCTGCACAGTTGACATCATTTTCAATCTCACAAGGAATATTAAAGCTAGTCTCGATTTCCTTCTTGAACTGAGTTCCTGCATAGTTAGGGATTTGAGGTCCAGCATAGAAAATCTCACCCTTATCAGGATCCACCATCCCAGCAGAAGAAATAGCAACACCTGCTACTGGGCCTTTTTCTAAATAGCTGGCTACGATATCTTTGGTCTTTTGTAAGATATGAGGTCCACCTTTATGCGCCTCTGTTGGCATTTCATGCGATTCAAGAAGTTGCCCCTCTTGATCAACCAAACCATACTTGATGTTAGTTCCACCGATATCAATTGCAACGTAGTGTGTCATAAATACCTCCTTATGGATTAGAGGAAGCGCTCCTTGGTTTCACGAATCAAGGCTGCAGCTGCTTCTACAACTGGACGATCGTCTTCAGTCACTGGTGTCAATGGTGAACGAACAGAACCAATGTTAAGTCCTTCATTGATTTTCAAGACTTCTTTAATAACACCATACATATTTCCATGTGCAGCAGTGAGTTTACCAATGATAGCGTTGATAGCATACTGTAATTCACGCGCTGTTTCCAAGTCTTTATCCGCAATCAATTGATTGAGTTTCAAGAAGAGTTCTGGCATAGCACCATAAGTACCACCGATACCAGCTTTAGCTCCCATGAGACGACCACCTAGGAACTGTTCATCTGGACCATTGAAGACGATATGGTCTTCCCCACCAAGGCTCACAAAAGTTTGGATATCTTGAACTGGCATAGAAGAGTTTTTAACACCGATAACACGTGGATTCTTCAACATTTCTGTGTAAAGGCTTGGAGTCAAAGCAACCCCTGCTAATTGAGGAATGTTGTAGATCACGTAGTCTGTATTTGGAGCTGCAGAACTGATATCGTTCCAGTATTTAGCAACTGAATATTCTGGCAAGCGGAAGTAAATTGGTGGAATCGTTGCAATGGCATCTACACCCAAACTTTCTGCATGGCGAGCAAGTTCCATACTGTCTTTAGTATTGTTGCAAGCTACGTGAGCAATGATTGTCAATTTGCCCTTGGCAACTGCCATGACTTCTTCCAAGATTAACTTGCGGTCTTCAACGCTTTGGTAGATACATTCACCAGAAGAACCATTGACATAAAGACCTTGAACACCTTTATCAATGAAGTATTGAACCAAGGCACGCGTACGCTCTGGACTTACTTCTCCTTGATCATCATAACATGCGTAGAAGGCTGGAATGACACCTTCGTATTTTTTTAAATCTGACATAGATTTTCTCCTAAGTTTTCTTTTTTTCTGCTAAAAGCAGGATTTATTCTTTACGTGTTTAGTATACACCTTGTGAAAAACGCTTTCAATATCTTGTGTACACTTAGATTTTAGTTTCGATATGTATTTTGAAATGTTTATGGCTTGAAAGTAGTTTCAGAGACAAGCTAAACTATTGATATTTTGCGAAAATTTTCTCCATCAATCCAGTCTGGATAAAAACTAATAAGCCAAACCCAAAGAGTAGGAAGGCTGAGCCACCTAAAAGTAAACTGAAGGCGGACAGATAAAGAACCATCACAATGAGAAAGAGAATAGCTAACATGAGGAAGAACCAAGGAAAGTTAAAACTTGCCAAGATAAGTCCTTTTTGCAGCACTTCTTTCCAAGATAGGTCATAACGTGCAGCGATGGGATAGCTAGCCAACATCACGATAGTGAGGAAGATAAGAATACCTAGACATATAGCTTTTACCATTTGGAAAGGCATAGCAGTCTGACCCCAGAAGAGATAGAGATCTAGAAGGCTTAATGAAACAATGCCTAACTCAAGCAGACCTAACTGAAGACCTAGTTTCAGATTTTCCTTGAAAGCTCTTAGATAGATTTTAAAGACAGGTACACGTCTGCTTTTCTTAATCTCAAACATAGTCTCGTAAAGGCTAATTTTAGCCACTCCAATCGTCACGATGGGCAAACAAGAGACGACAAAAAGAAGATTGGCTGTCACGATATCCAAGACCTTCTCACTAAAACGCATGAGAAAGTTGTCTGTATCAAATGCTGCCTTGATAAGGCTTACTCCTTTTTGTGCCATATTTGCTCCTCCTGATTTTTTAATCAATCAAAATTTTAAAGAGATATTTGCGAACCTTCTCTTCCATACCTGCATAGCCATTTGGCTGATGTGGTTCTCCTGGGAAGAAAATCGCAAAATTGTGATAACCCAACAAGAGTGGGTAGTGTTCATGACAATGAACAAAGCCAATATCACTTGCTTCGTCGAATGCTACTGCTTCATCTTTGATACGTGAACCGTAACTCGAATATTCATGTCCTTCTACCAGCAAATGCAAGTCAGCATAGTTCTGATGATGCTCAAATTGATCATTTTCAGCTTGATTGAGGACATTTTCCTGAACAACTAGAAAGACCTTGTCCCCATCAATCTCATACTTACCTAGTTCAAATGAATCTTTACGATGCTGATAGAGATAGTCGATAGCCTTGTCTAGATTGGGATGAATTCCTTTGTAAAAGGTGATGTTTTTCAAATCGTCAAAAATCATACTCTTTCCTTCGTTTCTGATAGTTAACTAAAATCATTCTTAAGTTGATAAGTGTCTAACAAAATCTCTAAGGTAAGCAAATACCCAACATTTTGTAGACACTTATAACACCTATATTTCCATAGCATGTCAAGACCACTTCCGCAATCTTGACACACCAGTTTACTTTTCTTATCCTTTAACAGCTCCCATAGTAATACCTTGTGTGAAGGATTTTTGGAAGACAAGGAAGACTGTTACGATTGGCACGGCTGCAAGAGCTGCACCTGCCATGATCAAACCATAGTTGGTTGCCATTTCAGCCTGCATGGTCGCAACCCCAAGTGAGATGGTCAAGTTTTGACGTGAAGTCAACATAACCAACTGCATGAAGTAGTCGTTCCAAGTATTGATGAAGGTGAAGATTGCAAGGGCTGCAAATCCTGGTTTCACAATTGGGAAGGCTACGCTCCAGAAAGTGCGAATCTCACCACAGCCATCAATTTTAGCTGATTCAAGCAATTCTGTTGGGATGTTTTCGCTGAATTGTTTCATGAGGAAGACACCAAACGGCCATCCAATCAAAGGCAAGATAACTGCCCAAAGAGTGTCATGGATTCCCATGAAGTTGACGATACGTACCAATGGCACAAGGACAACTTGTTTTGGAAGAGCCATAGCAGCGATGAAGATGGCAAATAGGATACGTTGACCATAGAAACGTTTTTTAGCCAATACATAACCTGCTAGAGAAGAGGTTGCACAGACTAGGAACATGGTTACCAATGAGATAAATACTGAGTTCCACATCCATTGCATAGCAGGGTTTTGCACCATGAGTTGTTGGAAGTTTTCCATGGTTGGCATTTTAGGGAACCACTGAGGAGGAATAACGATTGTATCAGGTTGTGATTTGAATGCCCCTGTCAAAATCCAGTAGAATGGAAAGATGAACAGCACAGTCAACAAGAGCAAAATGATTGTTGAAATAACAGTAAAGGCTGTTAATGGTTTTTTTTCTGTAGATTGCATAGCTGTCTCCTTTCTTTAGTATTCTACGTCGTTTCCAAGTACTTTAAATTGAACAAAGCTTACGATCGCAATCATGACTGCCAAGAAGACACCAATTGTGTTGGCATAGCCGTATTCTGTCAATTGGAAGGCTTTCTCGTAAAGGTAGTACATAAGTGTACTTGTTGAGTAGTTTGGACCACCAGATGTCAAAAGCTGAATTAAGGCAAAACACTGGAATGAGTTGATTGTTGTAATGATTGCAATGTAAAGAGTTGTTGGAAGAAGGCTAGGCCATTTAATCTTCCAGAAAACTTGAAACTCAGTTGCACCGTCAACACGCGCCGCTTCAACCAGTGAATTGTCAATATTCCCCATAGCAGCGATATAAAGGATAATCGGCTGACCAACTGAAGTTGTCAAAAGAATAATCATAATCGCCATCAAAGCCCAGTGTTTGTCTCCCAGCCAAGAAATGTTCTGGCTGATGATATGACTTGACTTGAGGACAAAGTTTAGAATCCCTGATAGTGGGTCATAGATCCATTTCCAAACAACTGTTACGGCAACACTACCTGTTACAACAGGAAGGAAAAAGACAAAGCGATAGAATGATCTAGCGATAGCATTTTGGTGATAGGTTTGCGATGCTACAAAGAGCGAGAATAGAACAACAACTGGTACAGATCCAATAACCAGAATAACCGTGTTGATCAAAGACTTCATAAAGACAGGGTCTTTAAACATGCGGATATAGTTGTTTAAGCCTACAAACTCAAAGTTTGTCATAGAGTAATTAAAGAAACTTGTAATGAATCCCATCACCATAGGAGCCAATACAAAGATGACAAAGAAGAACAACACTGGTGCTAGGAAAGCATAGGAAATCACTGTTTCCCGCATACGAATTTTATTGACTTTCACAGTCGGCACCTCTCTTTCAAATAGAATAATTTTTTGACTTTCTTGAACTGTTTTAAAATCAAAATGAAATTTTTTAAGATTCGCTTATGTAAGAACTTCATTTTAATTTCGTGACAGTTCCTTACATTTCAAACAAAATCCTCCCTTTTCTTACATAGACTATGCACAGGGAAAAGGGAGGGATCAATCTGATTTAGTGCTTATTGTTTTGTAGCTTTTTTAATTGTTTCGTTAGCTTTTTCAGTGAAGGCTTTCAAAGCGTCCGCTGGTTTTTCGTCACCATTTGATACAGATTGCAACATTGGGAACCAAAGTGTTCTCATTTCAGCAAAACCATTGATAGTGTTGTAGTATGGTGAGTAGTATTTAGTCCAACCACTGATTGTTTCCATACGTTTGTCTTCATAAAGTTTGCCAAATGAAGTACGAACTGGGAAGGCACCTGTACGAACAACGTCTTTTGGACCCCATTCTTTATCATCCGCAATAAATTGGATGAATTTCTTAGATGCTGCAACTTTCTTGTCGTCTTTATTGTTGAATACTGCAAATCCGTTTACAAGGTATTCAAGAGCTGGTTTGCCTGAATCTGATGGGAATGGTACTTCTACTACTTCTACTTTACTTGCTTCCAAGAGTTTAGCTTGGATACCGTTTTGAGCTGGTGCCCAAAGGATTGTGTAAGATGTTTGACCGTTGGCAAAGTTTTGGATATCTGCTCCACCGTCAAATTGTGAACCGTTGTTCAACAAACCGTCTTTGATCCAGCTAGCTGCTTTTTCAAGACCTTTGACGAATTTAGGATCATCAGTTGTATATTTTGTTACATCTTTATCTGTTACAGAACCGCCGTAAAGGTTTGAGATGAAGGCACGTGTTCCTTGGTCTCCCCCTTGACCAGAACTGAACAATGAACCTGGTGTATATCCTTTATCTTTAAGCGCTTTCAAAACTTTTTCAAAGTCATCAGTTGTCCAACCTTCTTTTACAAGGTTTGCAACTCCAGCTTCTTCCAACATTTTCTTGTTCATAGCCATGTAGAATGGAGCTGAACTGATTGGATACATGTAGGCTTTATCTCCAGCCTTACTTGCTTGTACGATATTTTCATTGTTGACATCTTTGACAAACTCATCTGTGAAAATATCATTCAATTCAGCTAATTTACCATTTTTACCGTATTGGATGATACGTCCTGGTGCGTCAAAAAGTACGTCTGGAGCTGTCCCTGCTTCGATAGCTGTTGTGATTTTTTCAGGACCAGACTTGAAGTCGATGGTTTCCAATTTCACTTTTACATCTGGATTTGCTTTTTCAAAAGCTTCGATGATTGATTTTTCATATGTTCCAACACCGTCACCAGTTTTTTCTTGAGTGAAGACTGGGAATGCCCACCAAGTGATTTCTGTTTTTCCACTATCACTACCAGATTTTCCAGCATCTTTACTTCCACCAGAATTACCACATGCAGCAAGGCCAAGAATCGCAGCACCCGCAAGCACTGTACAAGCTAGTTTTCTAAATTTCATTTGTATTCTCCTAATTGATAAGCGTATCCATATTGGATAATGAGTAAGATTGCATTTG
Source organism: Streptococcus mitis (assembly GCF_047464945.1). Taxonomy (GTDB): domain Bacteria; phylum Bacillota; class Bacilli; order Lactobacillales; family Streptococcaceae; genus Streptococcus; species Streptococcus mitis_EA. The sequence continues at coordinate 120,977 of NZ_JASHAX010000004.1, forward strand.
TATACGTTTTCATTTCATCCTACGCATCCACCACTCTCCTCTGTTTTTAAATTGTGTTATTTAAGACCAGCAACGAAGCGTTCTGTAATCTCTTTTGGTCTAGTAATAGCGCCACCAACAACGATACCTCGCACTCCGTATCCCAGGATTTGTTTGGCTTGTTCTGGTGTATGAATTTTCCCTTCTGCAATGACATCTACACCTGCATCACAGAGTTTTTTAATTAATTCAAAATCGGGACCATCCACTTTAGGACTGTAAGATGTGTATCCTGATAAGGTTGTTCCGACAAAGTCAATTCCTGCTTCTACAGCCGCTAGTCCTTCCTCAAAAGTACTTGTATCAGCCATCAAGAGCTGATGAGGATATTTCTCCTTAACCTGACGAATGAACTCTTGAATCTCTAAACCATCGTAGCGTTCACGCTTGGTACAATCCAGAGCAATCACCTCGATGTCCAGTTCTGCCAATTCATCAACTTCTTTCATAGTAGCAGTGATGAAGGGTTCTTGTGGTGGATAATCTCGTTTAATTATCCCAATGATTGGAAGGTTGGTAACCTCCTTGATTTCCTTAATATCGCGAACACTGTTTGCTCGGATACCGACTGCTCCACCTTGCTCAGCCGCTTTGACCAGCAAGGGAATGACTCCTCCCGCTTCTGTATAAAGCGGTTCGTGAGGAAGGGCCTGACAAGAAACGATGATTCCATCTTTGATTTGTGCAATCAAGGCTTCTTTAGTAATCTGTGGCATCCTCTTTCCTCCTTTTCTTTGTTCTTATGAGTTGATTATATATCATTTATGAAGCGCTTTCAATACTTTGTAGTAGGATAGATTACAGTTTCAAAAGTATTTTATAGAACAGCTGTTTCTGAAAGTAGTTTCAGGTAATATAAATATCCGTATATACAACCAAATGAACTAAAACTAATCCTGACCACCCGTCAAACGGGTGGTTTGTCCCAGGGCTATAAGCCCAAATTACCAGCCAGCGCCTAAAGACGCTGGCTTTCACGTTGTTCAAGCCTTATGTCACTTGCCTCTCAAAGAGGCTTTAGTATTACTTACCACTATCCCTAAAGGGATCCTCATATTCTTTTACACTTAATTTATCTAGTGCTGTATCATGCTTTACTCGTTCTCAAATTTTCATACTCGTGAAGAAATCATCCACTGGATAATTTCTTTAATCTTGGATATATTTCTTAATCGTGGCTTCATTGAGTCCCACCGTACTCACATAATAACCTTCCTCCTAGAAATACTTGTACTTGAGATTGGCGTGTTTGTCAAATATCATGAGTGCACTTTTTCCTTTTAAATAACCCATGAAACTCGAAACACTTATCCTTGGTGGAATACTCACTAACATGTGTACATGGTCTGGCATTAAGTGACCCTCGATAATTTCAACTCCTTTATAACTACACAAGCGATGAAATATTTCGCCTAAACTACTTCGATATTGATTATAGATGACTTTTCGTCTATACTTAGGGGTGAACACAATGTGATAGAACAGTGCCACTTTGTGTGCGATAAACTATGAGCCTTTTGTGCCATATTTTTCTCCTTTCGCTTTACAATTGGCTTGAACACCTTTATTGTATCGCGTTCGGAGTTTTTTTGGTATAACCTTCGACGCGCACCCGCATAGCGGGTGGTTTTTTTGTCTCGCACCTAACGGAGCGAGACGGACTAATAGTCACATAATAAGAATCACAATAAGCTCATTCATAAATGGTTACCTAAAGAAACTAAGAAAACGACTCCTAAAGAAGTCGCATTCATCAAAAATTGGATTAACAACTATCATAAAAAATGCTTGAACTACAAGTCTCCCAGAGAATTTTTTGTTGCTAACTAACTTGAAATTTAGCGTTTGTATTTGAACGACAAGCCTAACACAGAGATGTTTTCTTATGTCTATAATTAGCTTTTATTTACTCAAGAAGTTCCAATTAAATTTCTTATAAAAAATTGTATAGCGATTTTGACTATTCTCGCTATGTTCATATAAAATTCCGTATTCTCCGTCACCTAAGTCTTGTAATGAATTATATGCAAATTCCCCACCTTGAATTAGATTATGCTTCAACCAAGTTAACTCGCCATTTTTCTCAACACGTGCCAAGTGAACTAGACCATCTTTTCGTTCGCGTCCTGGTCCAGCAGCATTGCTAAGAATAATATACTCTTTCCCATCATGCATAGTATGAATAGCTGACATTTGCACATAGGCATCTTTTACTTCTGGATAACGTTTGATTGTTTTCTCCCAAGTCACTCCACCATCTTTACTAGTAGCAACCTGAAGATCTCCAGTCAAGCCACGCATGAAGAGTTTGACATCACCATTATTTAATTGAAGAACAGTTGATTCTGTATTTTGAGCGCCACTATTATTCATATTAGACGAGTGGATGACACTATTTCCAACAGGTCGATTATCATTTGGGGCTTCTCCAGCATGCCAAGTTACCCCATGATCATCTGAATAAATTAGACGCGAAGACTGCGAACCACCTAAATGCGAAATACTGTTTGTTGTATAAGCTGGTACCAATATCCGTCCCTTATGCTTACCTGTACGTAATACAATACCTGTTCCAGGACCTGTTCCAAGGAATTTCATCCAATCTTGTCGAATCCCTGGTGTGATATCTTTCGGTGCAGACCATGTTTTACCATCATCATCACTATAAGACATCCATAAATAGCTAGTATTTGCAACTCTAAAAGGATTTTTCGTACTTTGTGCAAAGTAAACATTACCAATTAAATCCTTCCCTTTATACAAATCACCTTTGTCGCTATATCCTAGTTTTTTGGGATTTACTACAACATGATAATCTGTTTTTTGATTTTTAGAATTATAAACTTCACCATTTTCACGAATTGTATAATATCCTTTTTCGCCTGTTTTATATAAAATTTGATAAGTTTTATCCCCTATACGCTCGTATGCTTTTTCAGGTTTAGCAGGCATACCGAATACTGCTTTTCCTTCTGGGAACATATCATAAACCGAAAAGATTCTCTTAGTTTCCGGATCTTGAACTAATACCATATCAATATTTAATGGCGACGGAGCAGTTTTGTCTTTGGCATCTGGATTATCACGAAGATTAGAAATTGTTATTCTATCTCCCCACGTCTCTCCTCCGTCCTGACTTCGACGAACTACCATACCAATATCTCCCCAATCTGCGAATTGTAAACGTCTTTCATCCGCTCCGGCAATTAATGTGCCTTTATCTGTTTTTAGCAGTGCTGGAATTCGGTAAGTATTAATTCCATCCTTATTCAATCCACCATTTACACCACTTACAAAAACTTCCTTCTTCTCTGTAATTTTTGCACTTTCCGATGATTTCACTTCTAAATCCGCTATATGTCCTGATACAGATGTTCTACTTTCTAAAGTAGTTTCAACCTTATTTGCATCAATATTAGTAGTGGTTTCTTGTGCTAATACTGGTGAAATACCAGACAAGACCGAGCCGATAACTATAGAAGCAACTCCGATAGTAAATTTTCTAATACCATATCGGTTTTTACGATTAATAAAACTCTGATTCATATAACTCCTCCGATGCTTTTGCTAAGCGATTTTTTAAAATTTTTGAATTAGTTAAAAGGTTAGCACTGGAAAGCAATTCAACTAATACGATTGCTTATTCTTGATTAATCTATGACTCTCTAAAAGTAATTATTTTATTTCCTAAAAATCTAGATTTTTCTTTATTATACAATAAAACAATATATTTTTCTATATTAATCTACAATAGATTCTATTTTCAGAAATATTTTTATACTTCTATCTTCTTTAAAAGTACTTTCGACTTCTATAACAAAAAGAGAAATAATATATGCTCCAATGTCATTAAGTTAGGACTAAACTTTCTCCTTCAATAAAGAGTGTAAACGATAACCCCTGAGCCTTTTGTTTCATATTTTTCTCTTTTCGCTTTACAATTAGCTTGAACACCTTTACTGTATCGCGCTTGGAATTTTTTGAGTATAATCTTCGATGCGCGAGTCTGGTATAAAAAGATTTTGATTTTAGGAATTCTTTATTATGAATTTTAAAAATCGATAGATTAGACAAAAAAGCGAACAATACAGAATTCTGAGTGTCAGATAACTCGTTTTGTTCGCTTTTCATATTTAAGGCTAGACTTTTGTCCCAGACTCGGTTTATTTTATATGAACATAAAAGTTCAAAGAACAACTGAAGACAAATTAACTGTCTTTTCGCTTATAAGAAATCATTACTCCAAGGATCGTTCCCACAAAACCGAATAAGATTGTTAGTAATGAAGAAGTCTCACCTGTATTTGGTAACATAGTTTGTTCATCGTTACCTACTTTCTTATCTAATTGATTAAATCCTGATCTCTCATTTGTAGATAACAGTTTAGGGGATAGAGAAAGTTCCTCGTTCTTTTTAGCTTCTATAGGTTTTTTAAATGGTGGATTGTCGATAGAGAATCGGAAAGTCATCGCATAAATACTAGAATTGCTAATCTCAAAAATAATCTTTCCATCTTTTTGTTCGAATTCAATAGTGTATAGGTTTCCTTCTGGATCTACAGCATAAACATTCTCAACAGACTGATCCATAGCAAAAGTAACTAGGACTTTTCCGTTAGGCTGAACAGTTCTAGCAGCTGTATCCTTTAATTGAATATCAAATGCTTTATAGTTTAATGAACTTAGATCACTAACTTGAACTTCTTGAATTTGAACACCTATCACATTTTCCAATACTTCTTCTGAAGCTTGAATTTGCACACTTCCTGCTTCATTTTTGAAAATACGTTGTGAACTAGCAATTCTTGTGATAACTTGTTTCATTGTTGCTTCATTCTTACTATCTCTATTGTTATCATGCATAGGACTTGCTACCACACTCACTTCTCCTGTGGAGTTCTGTTTTTCAACTATTGGGGCCGATTCTTCTACTACTGTTGGTAGTGTTCCTGTATACTCTGGAACTTCTGTAACAAGTGAGTCGCCTCCATTCACGCCACCTTTAAACTCTGGCTTAGCTACGGTAGGAGCTGGAGAACCACCTAATGTAGATATAACACCACTATACTCTGGAACTTCTGTAACAAGTGAGTCGCTTCCATTCACTCCGCCTGTGAAGTCTGAAATGTGATGAACTTCAGCATCTGCACCATTGACCCCGCCTCTAAACTCTGGCTTAGCTACTGTAGGAGCTGCAAAGTCACCAGATGTACCTAAATTACCAGAATCTTCTTTTCCACTATCTTTTTTTGGATCTAATTTCCCAGCTAAATCCTTATCCGAATCCTTCTTAGAAGGTTCCACTTCTTTATCTTCCACATAGACAGGATCTTTTGGTTGACCCTCAATATAAGAACGAACCCAATCCAGCTGCTCTTTTGATAAAACCAAACCACCACTGCGGCTTCCTACAACACCGTTTTGGTGAACTCCAATTAAAGCACCTTTATCATTATAAAGACCACCACCAGACGCTCCAGGTTTCGTACCTCCATAGCTAATTCCCTCTATTCCAGAACCGAAGTCTGTAGTTCCTACTACTTTGCTATCTAAAACTGGACTTAGCTTGTTATCTGGAAAACCATAGACCGAAACTGAATCCCCCTCTGCAACTTTCGAAGATTGTTTTACAACCTCTACAGGAGTTACTCCTTTTACTGCTTCTTTTAACCGAACCAAAGCTAAGTCGTTTTTAAATCCAAATACTGAATCTTTCTTATTCCAATAAACAATATCATCATCTGAAAAATTCACAGACAACCCATTCGGTAAAGTTGCTTTATACACTGTATTGGTGCGACCAGACTTAGTAACTACCTCAGAACCTTTAACTGTTAAAAAATTATGAGCAACTGTTAACACCAAATTGGGTGCAATTAAAGTACCTGACCCCGACCCATCTGGCGTTTGAATGTGCGTTGTAGCATAAAAATTTTCTGAACCATTCGGAGCTTGTAACACCTCTTTACTAGGTACAGGTAAGTTCGATTTACCACTCAAATCGACTTTACCAACTTCCGTTCTTGCAAAATCCGAAGAAGAGGTAGATGGAGGAGTTACCGAATCTACTACCGCTCTTATAATTGTATCTCCTAAAGCTAACTTACTGACATAGTCATCAGACCAAGTAGTATCACTTGCTAGTTTGTTAATTGATACTCCGTTATAGGATACAACTTTAGCTGTTGGGGAAGTTGCTATTAACTGTTTGAAATCTGGATTTTGTCTTAAATGAAAATTCAAACCACTTCCAATGGGACCTTCCTGAACAACCTTATCTGAAATCAAGCGAGTTCCTTTAGTATCTTCCACTCGAAGTAGAACACGACCTTTTTCTTCACCTTTTACTAAAGTAGCTCGACCTTTTTCATCAAAACTATACCAAGCACCGTCAATCTCAGACTCTACATCTTTTAAAGCTATATGATTTTCATCATAGTAGTAACGGTTTGCACCATCTATATACCAACCCTTTATACCATATTTATCAATCATAGAACGAATCCAAGCTCTGTGCTTGTCCGTAAAAATCGTACCACCCCCAATACGCTCACTCTCAGGGGCGCTTGAAGTATTGGTTCCATGCTGGTGGATACCAACTACCTCTCCCTTATCATTAAACAAAGGAGCGCCTGAAAAACCTCCTAAAGCTGAGGAATGATAAGTGACTGCACCACTCTCTTTATTGATACTGCTCACATTTGTGGAGACTGAATAAGCCTTACCATCTTTCAATCGAGCTTTATTTTCTTTACTTAAATTTGGAGTAGAAAAATCATTGGGATATCCGACCATAGTGATGCTATCACCCGTAGAAACCTCTTTATCACTCAACTCTCTTGGAGAGTCCTCACCACCTGTCATAGCTTCGACAGGTTTTTTAGTGATAACCACTGCTAAATCGTTGCTATAGTCTTTCCCAAAGTCTTTGCCGTTATACAAGTGAATAGAGTCTTTTTCAAGAGCTTCTGATACCCCTGAAGTAGGTACTTTATTACTCTTCTCTGTCTCTGAGTTCATCACAACATAACTACGAGCAGACTCCCCACCGCGCAATACTGCAGACTTATCCTCTTGGTTTTTATCATAGTAGTTATGAGCTACTGTTACCATCACATTCGGCGCTACAAAGACACCGCTACCTGATGCGGTTTGTTTTCCACTTGTTCCGCTATCATAAGTGGTATAAGTCATAGCAACACCTTCTGCAGATTTACTATGAACGTCCACATCGTGAATATCACTACCGCCTTGAATGACATCAGCAGAAACAACCCCGCCACCAATAATTGGTAACTCTGGTGCAGCTAAGCCAATCGCTGCGGATAGTGTCAAACAACCAACCAAACCATAAGCTTTGGATTTACGAAATTTTCCTAAACCTTTTAAACACACAAACATACATTACCTCACTTTAACTTTCAAAATTAATTTATCCAAGTATATTCTAAAAAATAAAATATTACAGTTTCCATTAGCATAACATTCTCTACTTTGATTCTTACAATAAAAATAGCTATAGATTATTTTGTTCCTTTACAAATGCTATTTAAGTACTGTATCTACAGGAATATCGTTTTTACAAGATATTATCCTAATGAAAAAACCATCTTATACATAAACGTATATATAAATGTTCATTTGTAGCGAAACTGTATATTTTCTTATAAATTATAACATATTTCACAGACGCTTTCCAATGTATTGAAATAGCTTATACCCAACTAGATAGAAAATGAATTGTTTGACACCACAGCCCAGAAAAAAACTCATACTCAATAAAAATCAAAGAGCAAACTAGGAAGCTAGCCGCAGGCTACTCAAGACACTGCTTTGAGGTTGCAGATAAAGCTGCCGTGGTTTGAAGAGATTTTCGAAGAGTATGAATTTCAAAGTATATATGAACTAGAATCTTTGCTGACTAGACTCTGTACAAAAAGAGAGCTACTGGGCTCTCTCATTCATCACTTCACATATTTAAAAGAAATCTCACTACCACACAGCCAGTTGTAGACTTGGTCATTGACAAAAACATTCATGGCTTCATGGGCATACTCAGGCATGATGCGATAGACCTTGTCGCAAGTCAGGCGGTTGTAAATCGCGAACTGGGTAATAGGGTAGCAAACATCGTCGTCCAAGCCAGTAATCATCTTAACTTCACCTTGGATACGATGGGCAAGATTTTTCACATCGATATAGGCAAGGGTCGCCATGATGTCCTCCTCAGTTTCATGGAAGGGGTCGTGAAACTTGAAATAACGGAAAAGTTCGTCGTAAGCCTCGCTAGTATTACCAATCTCAAGCACTCGTCTGAAGTCTGACAAGAAAGGATAGATGGCAACTGTTTTCTGAATCCGAGGATTGAGCGCTGCCGCAACCAAGGCTAGAGCCCCTCCTTGCGAGGCACCATAGCTAGAAAGTCGCTTCTCATCTACCTGAGGCATACTGGCAACAATTTCAACCAACTGGTAAATGTCCAGATAAACATCCTTATAAAAGAGGTGATCCCGACCTTCCACAGCACCACGGATAATATGCCCCTTAACTGTATTTCCTAGGGGAGAACGCAAGCCGTCTTGTGAGTAACCCGACTGCCCCCGCACATCCATGGAAACAACACCATAACCAGCAACGGTGAAGGCCAGCATGTCAGCCCAGTCCCAGCCACGTCCCATATAACCATGGAAATGGAAGATTAGTGGAACCTTCTCCTCACTTTTTGGAAGAACGACGCGCGCATAGACCTTACCTTCATTGGTTCCTTCAAAGGTTAATTCATAGCACTTGACTTGAGGAATGTGGAAATTTCTTTCCTCCAACTGGTAGGCTGGAAGAGTTGAAACTTTTTTCACCTCCTCATCCCAGAAAGCATCAAAGTCTTCTGGAACCTCATCCCTGCCTTTATAGGTCTTAATTTCTTCTAGCAAAGCTGGATTTTTCATAATATACTCCTTTTATTTTGTAATCGCTACCACAACTGTAGCATATCTAGAAAAGCATTGCAAGAAAGAAGGGTAAATACTCTTCGAAAATCTCTTCAAACCACGTCAACGTCGCCTTGTCGTACTCAAGTACAGCCTTCGGCTAGTTTCCTAGTTTGCTCTTTGATTTTCATTGAGTATAATATAGAAAGTGAATTTAGATTTTATTTCTTCAAACCTACTGACTGAAAGTCTAATAAATTGAATCTAGAATAGTACCAATCAACTTCTAAAGTATTTTTAGAAATTAATGTGAATGCCACAGTTGATTTGTCTACAGTTTATCTCAATATACTATAGTTTCAATGGAGATTGAATAGAGAATCACACACCAGAAAGCGAGGTAACATCATGAAAGCAATAGGTACGCAAATATTACAGACAAACCGTTTAATCTTGAGAAGATTTGTGGAGAGTGATGCGGAAGCCATGTTTCAAAATTGGGCTTCGTCTGCTGAGAATCTGACTTATGTTACTTGGGAGCCCCATCCTGATGTTGAGGTCACTCGAAACTCGATTTGTAATTGGGTTGCTTCCTATGCCAATCCCAACTATTACAAATGAGCCATTTACCTCAAAGAAAACCCAGAGCAAGTGATAGGAGATATCAGCATCATTGAGATGAATGAGGATGATTCCAGTTGTGAAATTGGCTATGTTTTAGGAAAAAACTATTGGAGTCGTGGTCTTATGACAGAGGCCTTAAAAGCTATCTTAGACTTCTGTTTTACTCAAAAAAGTCAAAGCACGATATGCCAGTCTCAACCCAGCTTCAGGTCATGTTATGGATAAGACTGGAATGTCCTATCTAAAGACTGTTGCAAATGGGGTAGAGAGAAAAGGCTATATTGCGAACCTTATTTATTATCAGATAAGCGGAGAATACAGATAATCTTAAAATTTATTGCTTATCAGCTGTTCTTATTTTTTATTTACTATTTCATTTATCCTCTTTTTTCCGAATAAATAGATAGAACCATCGAATCTAGCAAAATTAGATTTTAAAATATGGTATAATAGAAGGAGGGAATGGATGATTCTCAGACATCCGGGCATCAGCCCAACCAATGATTTGGTTGCTAAGAAAATCTTTAGCAATCCAGAAATCACTTGTCAATTTATACGCGATATGTTGGACTTGCCAGCCAAAAATGTGACCATTTTGGAGGGGAGCAATATTCACATCTTGCCTTCCATGCCTTATTCAGCCCAAGATTTCTATACCAGTATAGACGTATTGGCAGAGTTAGACAATGGGACACAAGTAATCATTGAGATTCAGGTGCATCATCAGAATTTTTTCATCAATCGCCTGTGGGCTTATTTGTGCAGTCAGGTCAATCAAAACCTCGAAAAAATTCGCCAACGTGAAGGTGACACCCACCAGAGTTACAAGTATATCGCTCCTGTTTACGCCATTGCAATTGTGGACAGCAACTACTTCCAAGATGACTTGGCTTTTCACAGCTTTAGTATGCGCGAGGACACGACAGGTGAGGTCTTAACTATCACAAACAATGGACAGGAACACCATCTAGTCAAGATGGCATTCTTGGAACTCAAAAAATACAGAGAAACCAGCAAAGATAAGGTTCGCAAACCGTGGTTGGAGTTTTTTGGGAATAAACCCTTTACTCAGGAACCCGAGCGAGCCATCAGCCAGGCAGACCAACTGCTAGACTACAAGAGCTGGTCCGAGGAGGACAGGAAGATGTTTAGTCAACTACGTATGCGAGAAGAACAAGCCTTGTTAGCGCAGGACTATGCCTTGGAACAAGCTAGGGCAAAAGGAATTGAACAGGGACTGGAGCGTGGAAAAGTTGAAGGAAGTTTGTCGACGCTATTAAATCTAGTCCGTCAAGGTCTTTTGCCTTCTGAAGTTGCCAGTCAACAGTTGAGTATGACTGTCGCTGAGTTTGAAGAACTATTAAAAGAGCATCATAAATAAGAACTAAAAAATATAGAGAAACCAGAAAAGACAAGGTTCGCAAGCCGTGGTTGGAGTTTTTGTAAATCATTTAATCAATGACAGATTTTTCCGTAATAGATGGGAGAATCTGTTTTTTTAGTTATGCTATATGTGGGCTCTGAAATAGTAAGATATAGTGTATTGAAATAAGATATGAACAAAGAAATTAGGAAAGTCAAATTATAGTTAAATGAAATAAAAACTGAACAAATTGATTGCGGAATTCAAGCTAATTTCTAGCAATGTTTTAGAAAACTCGGTGGACTATTTCGGATTCAATCTACTATAATTTCTAGAAATTTTTTAGAATCCGCAGTGTGCTATTTTAGATTCAATAAATTGTGCTTTTAGAAACAAAAAAAGAGCATTTCCGCTCTTTCTTCTCCTATTCAATCTTATTTTGTTGCTTCTTTCTTTTGGAAAGTGGTTTGGTAATTTACTTTAATCGTTACGGTCATGTAAGAGTCCTCGTTTCTTTTTGATGACTCTAGTATAAAGGCCAAACCTGAAAGCTAGCTTAAGATTTCCTTAGAGAAAGCTTATACTCAATGAAAATCAAAGAGCAAACTAGGAAACTAGCCGCAGGCTGTACTTGAGTACGGCAAGGCGAAGTTAACGTGGTTTGAATTTGATTTTCGAAGAGTATTAATCTAAATGTTCTTTCTTTTCCAAGTGAAGAGCTATCATGCGCCATTCTGGATCCTCTTGCCAGCCTTCAATAGAACTAATGTAGCTAGCAACCTTTCTGGCTTCTTCTAAAATCGGAAAATCTTCGATAATATCAGCCACTTGGAATTCTGGAAGGCCTGACTGTCTGGTTCCAAAAATCTCACCTGAACCACGCATTTTCAAATCTTCCTCCGCAAGGACAAATCCATTGGTGGTTTCTGTCATGATGCGCATGCGATCTTTCCCAGAATCAGTCTTGGGATTGGACACTAGAACAGCATAGGACTGCTTGTCCCCCCGACCGACACGGCCTCTAAGCTGGTGAAGCTGGCTGAGCCCGAAGCGATCGGCATCCATGATAATCATAACGGTCGCATTGGGAACATTGACCCCGACCTCGATAACTGTCGTCGAAACCAGAATATCTGTTTTTCTCTCTTTGAACTCCTGCATAATCTGGTCTTTTTCATCACTCTTCATCTTGCCATGTAGGAGGGCCACCTCTGCCTTACCAGCAAAATGAGCCGTCAATTCCTCTGATAAGGCAATGGCATTTTTCAAATCCAGAGCTTCTGATTCTTCAATCAAGGGAGAGATGACATAGGCTTGAGAACCTTTTTGGATTTCCCCCTCTAACCAAGTCAAGACCTGAGGCAGTTGCTCATGCTTAATCCAACGTGTCACAATAGGTTTCCGACCCGCAGGCATCTGGTCGATAATGGAAACATCCATATCGCCAAAGGCTGTGATGGCCAGCGTCCGTGGAATGGGAGTTGCCGTCATCATGAGTACGTCTGGATTGTCCCCTTTTTCCCGTAAAATACGCCTTTGCCCCACACCAAAACGGTGCTGCTCATCGATGATAATCAAGCCAAGACGAGCATAATCCACTCCATCCTGAATCAGAGCGTGAGTTCCGATAATCAAATCAGCTTCACCATTGGCAATAGTCTCCAAGACTTCTCTCTTTTCTGCAACTTTCAAGGAACCTGTCAAGAGAGCCAGTTTCAAGTCTGGAAAAAGGTTCTGTAAACTCTCAAAATGTTGCTCTGCAAGGATTTCTGTTGGCACCATGAGAGCAGCCTGGTAGCCAGCCGTCACTGCCGCAAACATAGCCAAGCCAGCGACCACCGTTTTCCCGCTCCCCACATCACCTTGCAGGAGACGATTCATGTGGTGGTCCGACTTCATGTCGGTCAAAATTTCCTGCAAACTCTTTTCCTGAGCTTGAGTCAAGGCAAAAGGAAGATTTTCTTTAACTGCTGTCACTTTTTCCTGAGACCAATCCAGAACCAGACCGCTTCCCTGAACTCTATTTTCAGACTTGAGCATCTGCAACTGCATTTGGAAATAAAAGAGTTCCTCAAATTTGATACGGCGAAGGGCCTGCTTGTATTCTGCCAAATCCTTGGGGAAATGCATAGCACGAACTGCCTGACAACGGGACATGAGTTTGTATTTGTCCAGCAAAGACTGGGGAAGATTTTCCTCAATCAAGAGGTCCAGTCCCTGATCAAAGGCTGTCTTGATAACTTTGACCAGACTGGCCTGACTGATTCCCTGAGCCAAGCGATAAACAGGTTGGAGGTCATCTTCCACCTGAGCTAAGACCTTCATCCCAGTCAAACTAGCCTTGGCACGGTCCCATTTTCCAAAGACAGCCAGGGTTGCTCCCAACTCTATCTTATCAGCTAGATAGGGCTGGTTAAAGAAATTCACCGCAAAAACAACTTCTCCCTGCTTAAGACTAAAGCGCAGGCGATTGCGCTTGAAACCATAATACTGGACACTGGCAGGAGTCACGACTTGACCAGATAGGACTGCCTTCTCCCCGTCTTCCAGCTCCAGCACCTGCTTGGTTTTGAAGTCTTCATAACGGAAAGGAAAGTAGAGCAAGAGGTCTTGCAAGTTTTCAATTCCTAGTTTGGCGTATTTTTCTGCTGACTTTGGTCCCACACCAGGTAAGACATGCAAGGGTTGATGTAGATTCATGCTCCACTCCTTTCTTTTCTAATAATATTCTCTCGGAATGCGGTCGCTGAGAAGACAAACCACCTCATAGTTAATAGTGCCACGGTAGGCCGCTACCTGAGTTGCTGTGATTTCCTTGCCCCCGTTAGAACCAATCAAAGTTACCTTGGTTCCAAGTGGGTAAACCTTAGGCAGACGAATGGTGATTTGGTCCATAGAAACTCGTCCAACAATTGGGCAAGCTTGCCCATCTACCAAGACGGAGAAATTCTGCATGTCTCGTGTCCATCCATCCGCATAGCCGATTGGCACCGTCGCTATGACTTGCTCGCTAGCCGCCTGATAGGTCGCTCCGTAGCCCATGCAAGCTCCAGCTGAAACTGTCTTGACATGGACCAGAGCAGACTCCAAGGTCAAGGCTGGTGTCAAGTCATAAGGCAAGTCCAAGACCTCTCCACTAGGGTTAAGACCATACATAGCATCTCCCATACGAACCGCATTGAAAATAGTCTCTGCATGCCATAGAGTCGTTGCAGAATTGCTGGCATGAACCAAGTCTGGAAGAGCTTTCATACTTTCCAAAATAGCTTTAAATTGTTCTAACTGAGTATTAAAATAGGAATCTGATTCTTCGTCCGCAGTAGCAAAGTGGGTAAAAATCCCTTCAACACGAGCACCATGTTGTTGGAGCAAGTCTTGAGCCTGCTCAGCCTCACCGGCCTCTCGAAAACCAATCCGTCCCATTCCTGAATCAATCTTGAGGTGAACTGTCAATCCAGTTAGGTCCGCTTCCTTATCTAAGAGTGCTTTAATCCACTCCAGTCCAGCCACTGTCAAGGTGATGTCGTATTCTTTAGCAAGAGCAACTGCTTCGATTTCAGAAACTCCTAAAATGAGGATTCGTTTGCTGAGTCCAGCCTGTCTGAGTTCAATGGCTTCATCAATATTCGAAACGCAAAAGCCATCAACATCATCTTGAATAGCCGTGGCAACGGCAACAGCCCCATGCCCATAGGCATTAGCCTTGACCACTGCAAATTTGAGCGTTCCTTCAGGGATATGAGCCCCCATTTGCTGAATATTTTGTCGAATAGCTCCCAGATGAATCAGAGCCTTGGTTGGTCTATGTGGACTAACTTTCATGATTTTCCTCCAAAATGACACTGGCTGTCACAAACTGATCTGTATGGCTGATAGAGAGCCAAATCTTTCCTGAAAACGGTGACTGACTAAAATAAGGCGCACCGCGTTCATTGTTCAAGACTTCCAAATCCTGGAAACCGAGCTTGCCAATACCCGTTCCCATAGCCTTGGAAAAGGCCTCCTTAGCCGACCAGCGACCAGCTAAATATTCAATCTGCCGGCGCCCTTTGAGACTGGCAAACCGCTCCATTTCCTTAGCTGTCAGCACGCGCTTAGCAAATCCTTCATGTCGTGTAACTGCGCGTTCTATCGAAGCTAATTCCTCGATATCAATTCCGTGTCCAACTATCATTCTCATCAAAAGGAGTTGAGATTCCCCAACTCCATCCTTTTCACTTATTTTGTCAAGGTAGCATAAATCTCTTCTACCAAAGCCTCTGTATTTTCCCAACCTAGACAAGGGTCGGTAATAGAACAACCAAAAACCTCTGGTTGGTTTTGACGACCATCTGCTAGGTAAGATTCAATCATAAAGCCTCGAACTGTCTTTTTGATTTTCTCATTCCAATCACGATTTTGCAAGGTCTGACGAACAATTCGAATCTGTTCCATATATTGCTTGCCTGAATTATCATGATTGGTGTCGATGAGGATAAAGGGATTTTCAAGTCCCATGGCTTCATAGCGCTCAATGGCATTTAGCAAGGTTTCATAGTAAAAGTTAGGCTCATTTTTCCCATATTCATTAACTGCGCCACGAAGGATGACGTGGGCCAAGGGATTTCCTGAAGTCTCAACTTCTTGACCATGGAAGAGGAAGGTCTGTTTGTTCTGAGCGGCATAGATACCGTTAAACATGACCCCAAGGTTTCCTGAGGTTGGATTTTTCATCCCCACTGGTGCATCAATCCCTGAGGCTACAAAGCGATGCTCTTGGTCTTCCACAGAACGAGCCCCCACAGCATGGTAGCTGACCAAATCATCTACCAAGACCAGATTTGACGGATAAAGCATCTCATCTGCCGTTGTCAAACCAGTCTCTGTAATCACGCGGTAGTGCAACTGGCGCACAGCCTGCAAGCCATTAATCAGGCTTGGAGCCTTGGAAGTATCTGGCTGGTGTACCAAGCCTTTATAGCCGTCTCCGTTGGTGCGTGGTTTAGCAGTATAAACACGCATAACCATAAAAATCTTGTCCGCCACCTTCTTTTGCAAGGCGGATAAACGGCGGGCATATTCCAAAACAGCCTCTTCATTGTCAGACGAGCAAGGACCAATCACCAAAAGGATCCGGTCATCTTCTCCTGAAATGATGTCTGCCAATTCTCTATCACGACGCTCCTTTAGTCGCAAGGCTTCCGCAGACAATTGGGTTTCTGCCTTGATTGCTTCAATATCGATTTCTTGACCTTTTTCAATAAATGCCATCTTATTCTCCTAACGTTTGGTAGATTTCTCTGACGAGGACTTCCGTATTCTCCCAGCCCAGACAAGGGTCAGTGATAGACTTGCCAAATACTTCCGGTTCGTTTTGACGGCCGTCTTCTAGATAAGACTCAATCATAAAGCCACGAACGTACTGCTTGATTTTTTCATTCCAATCACGATTAATCAAGGTCTGGCGGACAATTCGAATCTGGTCCATATATTGCTTACCAGAGTTGTCATGATTGGTATCGACGATGATAAAAGGATTTTCCAAGCCCATTTTCTCATACTGGGCAATGGTATCCATCAAATTATCATAGTAGTAGTTAGGAATATTCTTACCATACTCATTGATTGCTCCACGAAGAATAGCGTGCGAAAGTGGGTTCCCAGTTGTTTCCACTTCTTTTCCTAGGAAAAGGAAACTTTGTTTGTTTTGAGCAGCATAAATCCCATTAAACATAACATTGAGATTTCCAGAGGTTGGATTTTTAAAACCAGTCGCGAAATCTGCCCCGCTTGCCACAAAGCGGTGTTGCTGGTCTTCAACTGAACGGGCACCAACCGCCATGTAAGAAATCAAATCATCTACAAGCGGAAGATTTTCAGGATAAAGCATTTCATCAGCCGTTGTCATACCAGTCTCTGTGATGACACGATAGTGAAGATGGCGCACAGCTTTGATTCCGTTGATGAGGCTAGGGGCTTCTGTCGCATTAGGCTGGTGAATCAAGCCCTTATAGCCATCTCCGTTGGTACGGGGTTTAGCAGTATAAACACGCATAACCATAAAGATACGGTCTGCCACTTCTTCTTGCAAAGCTGCCAAACGCTTAGCGTATTCAAGAACAGCTTCTTCATTGTCAGATGAGCATGGCCCGATTACCAAGAGAATCCGCTGGTCTTCTCCACGTATAATGGCTTCTAGCTCTTGATCGCGCTGTGATTTTCTCTCCAAAGCTTGGCCTTCTAATTTTGATAAGGCACAAACTTCTTCAATATTAATTTTAGGACTTTTTGCTGTAAATACCATAACTCATCTCCTTATAAATCAAACGGATACCAAGTAAAAATTTACTTTTCACAAGGTATCCGCCTCTAAACTATCTCATTTTATTGTCTTTTACCGTGACAGTTTTTAAACTTCTTACCAGAACCACATGGGCAAAGGTCATTCCGTCCAATCTGACTCAAATCCAGATCTTCTGGCATATTTGCTTGGTGGGCAGCGATATTGCGAGTCGCTGTTGTACTGATATGGTGTTCTGCTTGTGGTCTTTCTTGTTCATGAATTTGTGCTTTCATCATCAAGCGTGTCACATCAAACTCAATCGAACCAATCATGTCATTAAACATACGGAAACCTTCTGCCTGATACTCAACAACAGGGTTGTTCTGAGCATAACCACGAAGTCCAACCGCATTACGCAATTGATCGAGGGCATCGATATGATCTGTCCACTTGTTATCTACCACTCGTAGAATCAAGACTTTTTGGAATTCTTTAACTGCTTCTTCATCGCGTAGTTTTGAAACCTGACTATCGTAAACTTGCAAGGCCCGTTGGAAGAGTTCTTCCTTAATAGCCTTATCAGACAAACCTGACAAGTCTTCGATTGAAATAGAATCTTCTGGAAGCAAGTTGTACTTAGCAAAGTTCAAAATTGCCTCTAGTTTTTCATCTTGTTTGGCACGCGCATGACCATCAACGACACGACCAATCGTGCGTTTGATCATAGCCTGAATTTCAGGTGCCAAGTCACGGTCTGCAGTGATGACATCGTAACGTTGAGCATAGATAATCTCACGTTGTTCACGCATGACGTCATCGTATTGAAGGACTTGTTTACGGGTATCGTAGTTATTTCCTTCGACACGTTTTTGCGCCGCCTCAACCTGACGTGTCAACATGCGAGACTCAATCGCCTCTTCAGACATGTTCAAGCGTTCAAAAATTCCCTTCAAGCGTTCAGAACCAAAACGTTTCATCAAGTCATCTTCAAGAGATAGGTAGAATTGTGACTCACCTGGGTCTCCTTGACGACCTGAACGTCCACGAAGCTGATTATCGATACGACGGCTTTCATGGCGTTCTGTACCAATCACACAAAGTCCACCCAATTCGCGAACCCCTTCACCAAGCTTGATGTCGGTACCACGACCGGCCATGTTGGTTGCGATAGTAACAGCACCACGTTGACCAGCATTCATGATGATTTGGGCTTCTTTATAGTGGTTCTTAGCATTCAAAACTTCGTGAGGAACGCCAGCTGCGACCAATTTCTTAGAAATGTAGTCACTGGTTTCAACCGCTACTGTACCAACCAAGACAGGCTGACCTTTTTGGTAACGAGCCTTAACGTCTTCGACAACCGCCTTAAACTTAGCCTCGATACTTGCATAAAGAAGGTCTGAGTGGTCAATACGTTGAACAGGACGGTTTGTTGGGATTGGGATAACACGAATGTTGTAAATTTCACGGAATTCTTCTTCCTCAGTCTTACCTGTACCCGTCATACCAGACAATTTCTTGTACATACGGAAAAGGTTTTGGTAAGTGATTGAGGCAGATGTCTTGGTTTCATCCTGAATTGGCACACCTTCTTTAGCTTCAATGGCTTGGTGCAATCCATCAGAATAACGACGACCTTCCATGGTACGACCTGTAAATTGGTCAACGATCAAGATTTCTTGTTCTTCGCTCACCACATAGTCAATATCGAGAAGCATGATGTAGTTAGCACGAAGGGCATTATCGATAAAGTGAGTCAGAGCTACGTTTTCGATGTCATAGAGGTTTTCAAGCTTGAAGTAGCTTTCAGCCTTGTCAATCCCTGAATCAGACAAACCAATAGTTTTAGACTGCACATCGATGATGTAGTCGTCTTTGTCCAAAGATTTCACATAGTGGTCTGCCATGTGGTAGAGCTGACTAGTTTCAACCGCATTAGCACCTGATACGATCAAAGGTGTACGCGCCTCATCAATCAAGATTGAGTCAACCTCATCGACCAAGGCATAGTTAAGCGGGCGTTGTACCATGTTTTCAGCGCGAACGACCATGTTATCACGAAGGTAGTCAAATCCGATTTCTGAGTTGGTTGAGTAGGTAATATCACACTCATAGGCTTCTTTTTTCTCCATTGGAGATTTGGCAGCCAAGTTAATCCCTACTGACAAGCCAAGCCAAGAGTACAATTCACCCATCTCAGTCGCATCACGTTCGGACAGGTATTCGTTGACCGTAACTACGTGAACCCCTTTACCTGAAAGGGCATTGAGGTATACGGGCATGGTCGCAGTCAAGGTTTTCCCTTCCCCTGTACGCATCTCTGGCACGTCACCATGGTGAAGAACGATTCCACCCATGACCTGAACCTTATATGGGAAGAGACCTAGGACACGTTTGGCACCCTCGCGGACAACCGCAAATGCTTCATAAAGCAGTGAATCCAGTGATTCTCCATTTTGATAACGTTCTTTAAATTCAACTGTTTTTGCTTTTAGTTGGTCATCTGTCAAAGCAGCCATTTGGTCTTCGTATTTGAAAACCTTGTCAGCCATCTTTTCCAGACGACGGATTTCTCCTTTATCATTTTCGATAATTGTTTTTAAAATATTAGCCATGTTTTTCCTTACTTTAAATTCCGAATATTTTAGAATGTTCTTTTAATTTTAGCACAATTACTGATTATTTTCAAGGAAGAATCCCCATTTTGAAAAGGAAAAAGAGGCTAGTTTCCAAGCTAACCTCTCTGACTTTTATGATGATCTAATTGCCAACAAAAATCGGCAAAATCGCAAATAGGATAAATAGATTTATCCAAAAAGAAAGACAACAGATAAGTCCAAAAACAAAGAGACTGACTTTCTTGGACAGCAAGGCCATCAAAATCGACAGAATTCCAAAAACTAGTAAAACTTTCTGCATGATTAAGAGATTGATAGATATTCCCAGAACTGGTTTATCCCAAGGAACAAAGAAGAAAGCCAGCCAGATAAGCAGAACTAAACCAATATAGACCTTGGAATAGCGTGTAATAAATGATTTTAGACGTGCCATAAGCTACCTCCTAGGATTGTATATCCTTTAAATATTGTATATGCCCATTTTCGACAACTAATACATCTGTACAAAGATCTGAAATATCTTCCGATATATGCGAAGTCAGGATAACCAAACCATTTTCTTTTTTCAGATAAGATAAAATGACCTGTTTGGTTAACCTCACACTCTTCTCATCCAAAGCATTCATAGGTTCATCAAGAAAGAGTATAGATGGCTCGGCAATAAAGGCTTGAATCAAAGCCATTTTTTGCTTTGTTCCTAAGGATAAATGACGGTACTCAACGTCTTCAAATTCCTTTAAATCATAATATTGGATCCAATCGGCAATTCTTTTTTCAGTAATTTCTGATGAAAAATACCTTAACAGTTCCAAATTTTCTCTCAGGGATAAATGAGATAGAAACTCTACCTTTTCGATTAAAATCCCTGCATCCTGAATATAATGATTTTTCACCCCGTAAACTTTCCCATCTTGAAGAACTTTTCCTTTGTCAAGCTTAATATAACCAGCAAGTATCTTTAAAAGAACTGTCTTGCCAGATCCATTATCACCTTTAAGGCCATAAATTTTTCCTGATTGAAAGACCAAATTCAACTGATTTAAAATAGGTCTTTTCCCATAAATTTTCTGTCCATTTATAATTTCAAGTCTCATCGTTTATCCTTTCTTAAATTTCTCTTCCAAGCGACTAACAATCAAGATAACTAATAAACTTAAGAGTACTAAATACACTGTTACAATATGATCCATCATCCATTCTTGTCCCACAAATGCTAAAAAATAGAGAAAAAAGGAAAAACCAGCGCCCGCACTAATCAGTGCTATCAGATAAGACAGTAACAAATACAACATCATTAACTGAGCAAGTAAAAAGAAGAGAGCAACTGTTTTGAAATGAATTCCTAGCGGAAGTAAACCAAGAAACCAGACAAATAAATCTTGAGTAAAAAATTTAGAAATGACAACCAATCGTTTCCTTGTATAATCGAAAAAGGAGCTTGATTGATAGCGAATCAAATGATGATAATGATCGGCCAAATCAGTTTCAAGCAAAATGACAGAGAGCCATCCAACCATGAAAATCGAAAGGTTTAACAAGAGTTTGGGGATTTCTAAATTCACTTCAGAATAGTCATTATAGGAAAAGATTGAAATCAATTCCCTCTTGAAAAAGAGAAAAACATCCTGCTTTTGAACCGCTGTTGACAATAGATAGTTGGTCAAAATCATCATCAGAACTATACGAAGTAGTAAAACAATCTTTCTCTTTAGCAAAATATTGTTAAAATTCTTAAACATTATCTTCATATTTTTCAAGCACCATATAAGGGACAATATAAAGGATATAAGGAGTAAAGAGTTTCATCAAACTTACATCCCCATAGCTAGCTTGCATCAAACTCGTCATAGGAACCATATAGTATGGCAAGATACTATAGAGCAGCATAGAACCAAGCCAAAGAAACATCAAATAGGCAATTGCCGAACGAGTCACATTCCCTAAATAATCAACTATTTTTAAAAAATAAACCGTATTGATGAAGATACCGATTAGAAGGACACACATAAAAAACAAATAACTTTTTATTTCTCCATCTAGAAACCTTTGTAAACTACTTCCATCAGAAAATAGTGAATTCCATTCCAGAGGCGAAAAAGTCCCAAAGAAATAGGTTATGATTGCAATTATCAGCACAGTCACTAAATATATCACACAAGGGATACTTGCAACTTGAAAAGTCAACTTTCTTTTTAACCCTTGATAACTCACTTCTCTTCCAATACTCAATCGTAAAACTTTATTTTTCAGCTCAATGTATTGAAAACCTAGCAAAGAAATGATGATTGGAATAATAAATGATTGATAAAAGCCTAGATTGAACTGGAGAATACGAAAATCTAAAGCTGATTTTAATAAGTCATTTTTAATTGCTTGTCCATCGAATTTGGCTAGGTCAGGCGCATGAATATCAAAAAAGAAATAAGTCATCAAAAAATCACGATAAACCAAAGCAAGAAAAATCAAAGTAAGCAAGACATAAACAAATTTATTCCTTGCCAAAGTTAAGAGAGGAATCTTCATAAGCCACCTCCTACAAATAGAAAGTAATATAATACTCAATGAAAATCAAAGAGCAAACTAGGAAACTAGCCGCAGGTTGCTCAAAGCACTGCTTTGAGGTTGTAGATAAGACTGACGAAGTCAGCTCAAAACACTGTTTTGAGGTTGTGGATATAACTGACGAAGTCAGTAACCATACCTACGGCAAGGCGACGTTGACGTGGTTTGAAGAGATTTTCTAAGAGTATAAATCAATGCCTTCCGCCTTTAGACTTTCCGAGTTCTCGTCTCAAGCGAAGCATTTTTTTGAAACAGAAATAAGTTGACCTATTCAGACCAATAGCTAGCAGAATAAAAAGAAACCAAATGCCCCATAACTTGATATCTGTCAAATTTCTCAAGACGATATTGAAAAACAGAACTGAAATAACTGTCCAAGCAAGGCTAAAAAGAGCATAGAGGGGGATGTAAAACCAGTAAAAATAGTAAAAAATTGGGAAAAATTTACTATCTCTATTGGCCTTTTCAATCCAGTTATCAAAATAAAAGTAAGGTGCTAAAAGTAAGAATTTAAACAAATGTTCCATTATCAACACCTCTTTTTGATAGCGTTTTCTTCAACTTCATTCTATCAAAAAAATCTGGAAATGTCATTCCAGATTCTACTTTTTTATTTACGTTTTCTTGCGATGAGATGGATTGGTGTTCCTTCAAAGACAAAGGCCTTGCGGATTTGATTTTCCAAGAAACGCAGGTAAGAAAAGTGCATGAGTTCTTCTTCGTTAACAAAGATGACAAA
Source organism: Streptococcus mitis (assembly GCF_047464945.1). GTDB lineage: Bacteria > Bacillota > Bacilli > Lactobacillales > Streptococcaceae > Streptococcus > Streptococcus mitis_EA. The sequence continues at coordinate 144,110 of NZ_JASHAX010000004.1, forward strand.
GGTTGGTGGTTTAGTTGCCACTTGGGTCGCATAGAAGATTTTGAGACGTTTTCCTTTGTCTGTCGGTGTTGGGTTAATGGCAATAGCATCCATGATTACATCGTTCAAGACAGCTGATGGAATCCGTGTGTTTTGACTTTCGCTGATTTGCTTGATCATCTCAGGAAGTTTGTGGAGACGTTGCTTGGTCAAAGCAGATACAAAGATAATCGGTGCGTAAGGCAGGTATTGGAACTGCTCACGGATATCTTCTTCCCAGTTTTTCATAGTATGGTTGTCTTTTTCAAGAGTATCCCACTTGTTGACCACGATAATCATTCCTTTACCAGCTTCATGGGCAAATCCTGCGATACGCTTGTCGTATTCACGGATGCCTTCTTCCGCATTGATGACCATCAAGACCACATCTGAACGGTCAATAGCACGCATGGCACGCATGACAGAGTATTTCTCAGTATTTTCATAAACCTTACCAGACTTACGCATACCAGCCGTATCAATCATGGTAAACTCTTGACCATCTGTATCTGTAAAGTGGGTATCAATGGCGTCACGCGTTGTTCCAGCCACAGGACTAGCAATGACACGGTCTTCTCCCAAGATAGCGTTGATCAAGCTTGATTTTCCAACGTTGGGACGACCAATCAAGCTAAACTTAATGACATCTGGATTTTCTTCTTCGTATTCATTTGGAAGATTTTCTACGATCGCGTCTAGCACATCCCCTGTACCGATACCATGGACAGATGAGATTGGCAGTGGTTCCCCCAAACCAAGAGCATAGAAATCATAGATATCATTTCGCATCTCAGGGTTGTCCACCTTGTTCACTGCGAGGATAACTGGTTTGTGGGTCTTATAAAGCTTACGGGCTACGTATTCGTCCGCATCGGTAATCCCTTCCTTACCAGACACGACAAAGACGATAACATCGGCTTCTTCCATGGCGATTTCTGCCTGGTGCTTGATTTGTTCCATGAAAGGAGCATCGACATCATCGATTCCTCCTGTATCAATCATGCTAAAGGAACGATTGAGCCACTCACCCGTTGCATAGATACGGTCACGTGTCACTCCTTCAACATCTTCTACAATGGAGATTCGCTCACCAGCGATCCGATTAAATAGGGTTGATTTCCCAACATTGGGACGTCCTACAATGGCAATAGTTGGTAGGGCCATAATTTCTCACTTTCTACAATAACTTCTTCTGTTCAAGATTTTTTCTAGTTGAGCTTGGTTCAGCTTGACTGAACTGTTCTGCTAGGCGCTGACTCCAGCTTGTGGTTGCACGCGCTCCAGCATAGTCCGCCTGTACACGGTCATAAGCTTCGATTGCCTCAGTTGACTGTTCTTGGTATTCTTCCTCAAACACCACTTGATTCAATGGCAAGCGAGGTTTGACTTCATGTTCTTCATTTGGAAGCCCCAGTGCCATCCCAAAGACAGGATAGGTGTAATCAGGCAGGTTAAAAAGCTCTGCCACTTCTTCTGACTTGTACCGTACCAAACCAATGATGACACCTCCATAGCCCAAACTTTCAGCTGCCAGCAGGGCATTTTGACCAGCAAGAGCCGCATCGACTGAACTAATCAAGAGACCTTCTACACCTTGGGGTTGGAAGGTGTCGGTATGAAGTCGTGCTCCTTTTTCCGCTCGATTCAAATCTCCGACAAAGAGAAGGAAAACAGCTGACTGGCGAATGGCTTCTTGAGGCACTAATTCATACAAGGCATCTTTCTTCTCTTGACTTTTTACAACAATCACAGAGTATGATTGGAAATTCTTCCAAGACGAAGCCTTCTGGGCTGCTGTCAGGATTTCAGTCAAGTCTTCCTGAGGAAGGGCTTGCTCCTTAAATCTTCGAACAGACTTATGAGCTTTCATCAGTTTAATCGTTTCTGTCATCGACGGTTTACTCCTTCTAAACGAGTCTCCTCTGCCAAATAACGGATGCGTTCCATGACCCGTCTAGCTTCCCAGGTTTCGTCATTTCCATGTTTCCCTTTAGCGAAATGCTGCTCCAATTCTTCAAAGTCGAAGTTGGATGTGAAAAAGGTCGGTAAATTTTCCTGCATCCGATATTGGAGAATGACCTGCAGAATTTCATCACGCACCCAAGCTGTTGATTGCTCGGCACCAATATCATCTAAAATCAGGACTTCAGAAAGCTTAATCTCATCCACCAAGGTCTTGACATTACCATCACCGATAGCATTTTTGACATCAATGACAAAGCTAGGATAGTGGAGGAGAGTTGATGAAACACCACGTTTTTCTGATAAATCATGAGCCAAGGCAGCCACCATGAAACTTTTTCCCACACCAAAGTCTCCATATAGGTAAAGACCTTTTCGAATAGCTGGATATTGCTCCACGAATGCTAATAGCTTTTCAAAAACTGGCAAGCGACCCAAATCATCCAAGTCTACTTGAGCCAAACTAGCTTTCTTGAGACTGGCTGGCAGATTGATTAACTTGAGACGGTTCTTAATAGCCGCTTCTTTTTCCGCTGCGATTAGTTCAGGAGTTTCTTCGTAAGAAACGTCCGCATAGCCATGATTCATAACCAAAATCGGCTTGTAGCCTTTGGCAATATAGTCCGTATCACCACGAAGAAACTTGTCACGCTCGGTGATGTACTGATTAAACTTGGAGATACTGCGATTCAATTCCTCTGGAGTCAAGGATTCTTGCTGGATAAAGGCCGCAACATCAGGGTCCTTCATGATTTTCTGGACCAAATCTTGATAATGAAAACGGCTAGGTTGACGTTTGAGTACGTCTCCGACACTTTCCATCTAATCTCCTCCTTTTTCTAATCGAGCTAATAGTTCTTGTTTCTTACGTTCTAGTTCCAGACGAGTTTCCTCGCTGGTTTCATTCTTATAATCTGGATTGCTCCACTTGGGTACATTGGATTTGGCAGGACTGGGTTTACTGCTTTTTTGAGCCTGATTCTTCTGCCCTCGCTCACGGATTCGCAAGACTGCCTCTTCTGCCGAATGAATCTTTTGATAGGCATAGTCATTGGCTACCTTCATGGCATATTTCTCATTGATATTTGCCGAATCCACCTTATTAAAGGTCAATAAGAGAATGATATTGATGACTTCGTCCAGCAAGCCCAAGCCAGCCATCTGTTGCAAGAGTTCTCTTTCTGTTTGGGTAATGGTCCCCTTGCGTGTTTGCTTGATTTCTGCCAAGAACTGCAAGGCCGTTTTACTTTTGGCTTCTTTGATAATGGTTGCTTCCTTAGGATTAAAGTCAGAGGAAACAGGTTTTTGAGCGATTTTTTCACGCATGCGTTTGGTTGAAATGACCTTGGAAACAGCTGTTGACTTAGCCAATTGATAGGTTTCAAACCAAGTCCATTTCTTCTCCTCAGCAATGGCAAACAGGATTAAGACATCGGACTGCTCATCCGCAAAACGAAGCCCATCTCGAGCCATAAGCTGACGAAAATGGTCCAAGTCAAAATCGTTGGCCACTTTCTTCTTAATACCAAGGTCTTCTTGACTACCTAGTTCTGCCAAATCTGGAAAGACTTGATTGAGTGAGACAGGTATTTCTTCTCCCTCAGCACTTTCAACTCCCAAGTCTTCCACAGCTGCATCGCCAATCTTTTTCTCCAAGAGTCTACGATAAACAGGATGTTCCAAGAAGTCCTGACTCGAAAGTGGAGCATGAATGGCTAGCTGATAAGCATCCCCCTTTTGATAGAGGGTCAAGAGATTAAAAGCAGATAGGATTTTCAAGGATTTTATCAGTCTATCCATTCCAAAGTTGAGATGATTGAGAATTCTTGAAAAGAGGTATTCCTTTCTGCCATTATCCCAAAAACTAATCGTATAAAGATAAAGGCTCAGCGCCTCCTGACCGATAATCGGGAGGTAGCACTGTACCAGAGATGAGGTATCTTGCGACACCCGATTATTCTTTAGATAAGAAAAACGGTCAATTGGCTTCATTTATCTTTCCTTTTTCTTTTTAGAGGACTGGGTGATTTGTTGGAGCAAGCTCTCTAACTCACTCACATCCTTAAAACTACGATAGACACTGGCAAAACGTACATAGGTAATCTCATCTAACTCAGCCAACTCCTCCATGACGAGTGAACCAATGTCCTCACTTTGAATTTCATTTTCATTTCGACCACGGAGTTTCTGTTCGATACGATTGACTACCATGTTGATTTCATCACTTGACACAGGACGTTTCTGGGCTGAGCGGATAATTCCATTAAAGATTTTATCTCTGGAGAATTGTTCCCGTGTGCCATCTTTTTTAACAACCACTAAGGTTCTTTCTTCTACTCGTTCGTAGGTTGTAAAACGGTGCTGGCATTCATCGCACTCACGTCTTCTACGAATGGTGTTCCCTTCTTCTGCTTGGCGACTATCGATAACACTTGACTTGGTAGCCCCACATTTTGGACAACGCATCCTTTCCCTCCTTATCGTTTTCTTTTCATTATACCATTTTTTAAACGATTCCCAAAACAATTCTTCTTTTTGCTTGACAAGTTTTTTGTTTTGTTGTATTATTTAATTAAGACAAATAGATAGGAGAAAGGAGACCAAGATGTCCTGGACATTTGACAATAAAAAACCCATTTATTTACAGATTATGGAGAAAATCAAGCTTCAGATTGTTTCCCATACACTGGAACCCAATCAACAACTTCCGACCGTGAGAGAGCTAGCTAGCGAGGCAGGGGTCAATCCAAACACCATCCAAAGAGCATTATCAGACCTCGAACGAGAAGGATTTGTCTACAGCAAGCGAACAACTGGACGATTTGTGACTGAGGATAAGGAGCTAATCGCCCAATCGCGCAAACAACTATCGGAAGAAGAATTGGAACACTTCGTTTCCTCCATGACCCATTTTGGCTATGAAAAAGAAGAACTACCAGGCGTAGTCGGCGATTATATTAAAGGAGTTTAAGCCTATGTCATTACTAGCATTTGAAAATGTATCCAAATCTTATGGAGCAACCCCAGCCCTCGAAAATGTTTCCCTTGACATCCCAGCTGGAAAAATTGTCGGTCTCCTTGGCCCAAACGGTTCAGGAAAAACAACCCTGATTAAACTAATCAACGGCCTCTTACAACCAGATCAAGGGCGCGTCCTCATCAACGACATGGACCCAAGCCCAGCAACCAAGGCTATCGTAGCTTATTTGCCAGATACGACCTATCTCAATGAGCAAATGAAGGTCAAAGAAGCCCTAACCTACTTCAAGACCTTTTATAAAGATTTCAATCTTGAACGCGCCCATCATCTACTTGCAGACCTGGGCATTGATGAAAATAGCCGTCTCAAGAAACTATCAAAAGGGAACAAGGAAAAGGTTCAACTGATTTTGGTTATGAGCCGTGATGCTCGTCTCTACGTTCTAGACGAACCCATTGGAGGTGTTGACCCTGCTGCTCGTGATTATATCCTCAATACCATTATCAACAACTACTCCCCAGCTTCTACCGTTTTGATTTCTACCCACTTGATTTCTGATATCGAGCCAATCTTGGATGAAATTGTCTTCCTCAAAGATGGAAAAGTCGTTCGTCAAGGCAATGTAGATGATATTCGCTATGAGTCTGGTGAATCCATTGACCAGCTCTTCCGTCAGGAATTTAAGGCCTAAGCAAAGGAGATTATTATGTTTTGGAATTTAGTTCGCTACGAATTTAAAAATGTTAACAAGTGGTATTTAGCCCTTTACGCTGCTGTGATAGCCCTTTCCGTCCCCCTAGGAATGCAAGGACACTACTATAATTATATATCTTTCAAAGATAGCCAACCTTTCCTATTTATCTTTCTGGCTCTCGTCTTTGGTGGCTTGATAATTACACTTGGGATTTCAACTCTTTTCTTGATTATCAAACGCTTCAAAGGTAGTGTCTATGACCGCCAAGGCTATCTGACTTTGACCTTGCCAGTTTCTGAGCACTATATCATCACAGCTAAATTAGTCGGAGCCTTCATCTGGTCTATACTTAGCTCGGCTGTACTGGCTCTAAGTGCTTTTCTTATTGTGACTATAACGGTTCCAGAATGGATGTCAAATTCTGACTTGATTCCACTTCTAGGAACATACCTTCCTCAACTCTCTCTTGTGGGGTTATCCCTCCTACTAAATACCATTTCCAGTATCCTCTGCATCTACTTGGCTATTTCCATTGGACAACTTTTCAACGAATACCGCACAGCACTCGCTGTTGCAGCCTACATTGGGATCCAAATCGTCATTGGCTTTATTGAAGTCTTCTTCAATACCAGTGCGAACTTCTATGTCAATTCACTTGCAGGATTTAATGATAATTTCTATATGGGAGCAAGTACGGGCATTTTTGAAGAACTCATTTTCATAGCTATCTTTTATCTCGGAACCTACTATATCTTGAAAAACAAGGTTAATTTACAATAGTTTTAAAGTCTAGTGACAATAACTCGCTAGACTTTTTCGTTCTCAGGACTTACATTTTTATATGAAGTATTTAATAAAAAGGAGTATAATGACTTTAAAACTAATTACATGTATATCGATAGGGAGGTCAACTCTTTATGCTGAGAAGATTTGTTACTAAGAACCACCTTGTACTTTACTTCTTTTCTATTGCCGTTACCTGGCTGGAAGCGATTATCACGCCAGCCCTTGTTCAAAATATTGTTGCCAGTTTTACCAATCAAGAACTAGGACTTCTTTGGAAAGTATTGATTCTAGGAATCCTTGGTAATCTTATCCTCTTACTAGGCTTGGCTGGAAAACGCTATTACTACGCTCGTTTGATTACTGACTTCAAATATGGAATCAAGAGTGCTATTTTCAAGCGATTTTTAAACAGTTATGAGATTGATGAAAAGGATATTTTGTCTGACCTAGAAAACGACGTCAAGCAACTAGAAGAAAACTATATTGAACCAACGGTCATCATCATTTCTTCTCTTGGCTTTACCACTGTGTCCATTCTCTATGCCCTATGGACCAATTTTTACCTGGGCTTGATTTTCATCCTCTTCTACTCCTTTCCTGTCCTCTGCAGTGCGATCGGATCAACGCGTTTGGACTCACTTTCTGAAAAGCGGTCCACTGTTAACCAGAGCTACTTAGCAAGCTTGACAAATTTTATTGGCGGTAGCCAACAAATTCGCCATTATCAGGGGCAAGACTACTTTTTTGCTCGCTATCAAAAGCAATTACAAACCAGTCTAGATACCGAAATTAACTATGAAAAGCAACGAACTTTAAACAGTCTCTTGATCAATAGCATCGATGCCTTTTGTTCTGTCACACCAATCGTCATCGGTGGCTTTATGACCTACTATAATTATTTAGATGCGGCGAGTTTTGTGGCCATCTATCTAGTTTCCCATAATATCGGCTATCAATTCCAAGAGTTGGCTTACTTTACCAACACCCGAAAAGCGAATCGAACTCTTCTCAACAAATACCAAAAACTTTTGGATCAGTCTGACTCCATCTCGCCTAGAAGCATAGAAAACATTTTCCCTATCCAGCTTAACAGCATCTCCCTAGAAAAAGATGGGAATATCCTCTTATCTCCGATTTCCATACACATCAAGCAAGGAGAAAAAATCGCCATTATCGGGGAAAGCGGCTCTGGTAAAACAACCCTGCTCAATATCATTCATGGAGAAGAGACACCGACAAGTGGTCAGATTAGCTTTGCTGGTCAGAACCTGTCACGTAAAGAAATCACAAGCTTTAGTTCCTATATCCTCCAAGATAGCCATTACTTTGACACGCTCTCTCTGGACGACAATATCCTTCTAGGACTGGATAAAAAGGAGGAACGTTTAACTTACATCCTCAAAAAAACGGGATTATATCATTTGAAAAATCGAACGCTCAGCAACGACAGTCTATCTGGTGGCGAGAAACAACGCCTAGAAATCGCTCGCGCCCTCTACCATGATAGCCAACTCATCTTAGCAGATGAGATTAAGGCCAATCTTGACTTGGAAAATAGCAGAAAAATTAGCGACTTGCTCTTCTCCCTACCTCAGACAGTCATTGAAGTCATTCACCACTACACGGAAGAAGACTTAAAACACTATGACCAAGTCATCCACTTAAGCAAAGAAAAGTAATAGTCTATAACATACGATTTGAAAAGGAGGCTAGGCAAAAACTCAATTTCAGGAGAAAATGAATTAATATTACCAAAATAAAACGCATAATATCAAGTTTTTGCACACCTGATATTATGCATTTTTCTGATTTTAAAGACTTTTTACCCAGTCTATTTTTACTAATCTATTTCTTAAACTCAATAAAGTTATACTTTTCCTTACTCACTGTCACATGATTGAAGAGTGATAACTTCTGTTGGAAAATCGACTAAATCATCATCATGACTAATCAAAATCACTAACTTTTGTTTTGCTAACAAGTCGGACAGGATTTGTACGACTTTTTTCTTGTTTTGTGAATCTAAAAAATTACTTGGCTCATCAAAAATATAAACATCTTTCTCCACCGCTACTGCTTCTTGCAACTGCAACAATTTTAGTTGTCCCATGGATGCACCTTGACTCAATTCATTTTTATAAAATCGACTCGCAATAGGTTCTGCAGGGCAGTATGAAAAATTCGAATTCTTTCTATAATTAGGTAAGTAAATCTCACCATGATAATTCATGCTGTAACCTACTATCGCTAAAATCAGCCGCGTCTTACCAGCACCATTTTCTCCAACAATACGATAAATATGTCCTTTTTCTAAACGAGTTGTTAGTGGCTCATGCAGTTCTTCACCATCTCTCCCCAAGCTAACATACTTTTCTAAGACTATCTCTAAAATTGGAATAGACTCATACGAAATCTGAACAGGTTCCAAAAAATTGATAAAATTTTCGATAATTTTCTTACTTCCCGAGTACTCCTTATAAACATCAAGGAAGTATTCAATAGGTGTCCAAAATTGTGAAATATATAGTTGGATAGCCATTAGATCACCAATCGTAATCCAACCTTTATAAGTCTGATAACCTGATATAATCGTCGTCATCATAATCATAAAATTCAAAAATGCATAAGAAAGAAAATTTTCAAATAAAGAAGTCATTCTCACCTCCTTATTTTTACATGAAATATATTTTTTCACCAAGGGAGAGAAATCAATCAAGCTAGAATGAGCTGAAAATCGCATACTAGGCATGAGTTTATAGCTATCCACTAGATAATCGCGTATATCCTTCATACAATTCACTGTATCGGAACCAAGCTTAGATAGTCGTCCACTATATTTCTGCGAAATAAAGATAAATACAGGTATCAAAATACCTATCATCACAGCAATAGTAGGAGAAATACTCCATAAAATCCCTATAATCACAAGTGCTCGTATCAAGTACAGGAGAAGAGCAACAGGATATTCGTTAAAAAATCGTTTCAACAGCTCATAGGTCTGCCCTAATTCTTGTGTAATGGTAGCTTCAGACAATTCTGTCTCTACCATATCATAGAGCTGGATATTTTCAGCAGTTTTTTGGCAAATATTCTGCCAAACATACGATTCTGATTCTCCTTGAAGCACATCACAAAAATAATATAAAACTTGAATAAACAGAGAAATTCCTACATAAAGCACCCCGTAAACAATCATAGCATGAACTTTCTGAGATAGAATATGGTCAATAAATAACTTACTAATATAAGGAATAGCTACAGTTAGTATAGTAACAAGGGTATTCAAAATAAAGCTTTTTAGAAATAGCACTTTATTGTTATAGGATAACAATCTTTTCATCTGCATGCCTCCATAGTTAAATTTTTATCAACATATATTTTATGAACAGATATATGTTGGATAGTCCCTTCAACATCCTCCTTTGTCAATAATCCTAATTCATCTAAAAATACAATTTTGTGAAACCACTCTAAATAGTCAAACTGACAATCGCGTTCCATCTTCCCATTATTTACAAATGTATTAAATGGGCAACCTCCATAACAAAATTCATAATAAGCACAATCTTTATAAGGGCACATGCTTCCCAGACCTGTTAATTCATTAGTAACTTGACCAATACTTCCCAACTGATAGTTTTCATTCCCTACTAATGAATAACATTTATATAAGTTACCGTTGGCATGAATTGTAAGAGAATCTTGATTTTTGAACATACAGTAGCCTCCTATTTTTAAATCATGATAATACGGTATATTTTCCTTTGATAAAAACAGCAATAAATCTAGACAAGTCTTCTTTTTAGTTTCACTATCAATATATAGAATTGAATCGTTAGGTACAGCTACAAAATCAAAATAAAGATTAAAATTTTCAAATTCTGTATACTTTTTTAAATCTAAAAATAATTTCTGGATAGATATATAATTTCTTTTAGATATGTTAACTCTAGCTTGAATGGATAAATTTTTATACTTTTCCAACATAACTGACAAGTTATTTATGATTCTATGATAAGTTCCTTTCCCTAATCGATTGCATCTTTCTAGGTTATGATAGTGCTCATCACCATCAAAAGAAACTTGAATAGCGAAATTATGACAGTCAAGAAAAGACATTATTTTATTTGTGAATATCGTTCCATTTGTAATCAAAGTATACGAAATAGGAATAGCTAGTTTCTCATCTAAAGTTTCACATAAATTTCGTATAAACTGAAAGTTATATAATGGTTCACCACCTGTAAAACAGATATCCAGAGATTTATACTTCTTAAAATTGAGTTCATCTAATATAAAATTCACAATCTTTTTACCGTCATACTTACTACTTAAGAACGGTTTCCTATCCTTATCATTCTCAAAACAATAAGAGCAAGTCAAGTTACACGACATAGTTGTAACTATATATAGTGATAATTCATCTCCCTCTACTATTCGTTTAGAGTGAACAAAGGGCACTTGTTTATCAATCTCACTTATCAAGTAAGGAAATTCTTTTAAAGATAACTTCTTGAATAGTTCCTCATCAATCTCACAAATAGATCCTGTATATAAATTTTTTAAATAAACTACATCATCTGTAGAAAAAGAATAAATTGTTTCCATAACTTATCTCCAGCTTTAAAAAGGCTGAGGGTATCCCCCTCAGCCTCATCATTATAATAGTAAAGTGATAAATTATCGCTTTTACATAAGCAACTCAAGGCAATCTAACGATAACGCCCTGGGCATTTATCTGGATGCTGCTGTACTGAGGCTAGGTGACCTTTTTTAACAACTTTGATAACATCAGTCAAATTAAGCATCGCTCTCCCTCCTTTTCTATAAAAGAATTATACGTATAATTCTTTTATAGAAAAGAAAAATCTCATATACTGTTAAGTAAAAATTATTTTGTATCCGTTTTCTCTGGCTTCATTGTATATCTTCTCATGTAGATTGTCAAGTATTTTTTTGAAAAATTTTTAAAATTTCGAAATTTTGCCGTTAATTTTTTTAACTCAATATCAAACTGGCCACAATAGGGCTGACAAAGACATAGAGAATACCGGTAACACCGATAGCCAAGCCACCCATGGCTCCTGCTACAGAGCCGTATCGAAAGGCTGTTCCCGTTCCGACTGCATGGCCTGTGCCTCCAAGGGAAAGCCCAACAGCTACTGGATCGTCAATTTTCAACCACTTCAAAAGGGTTGGGCCGATGACACTGGTTAAAATCCCAGTTGCCACTACAACCACCAAGGTCACGGTCGTCAGACCTTGCAATTTTTCTGTAATTCCTACTGCCATGGCGGTTGTCACTGACTTAGGAAAGAGTGAAATGGCTAGGAAAAAGTCCATTCCAAAAATCTTAGCTACAAGGGCTGTGAAAGAGGTATTGACAACTACTGCTAGCAAACTACCAAAGAGAATACTCCGAGCATGGTGCTTCATCAGATGAAAACTCTTATAAAGCGGAATCCCTAGAGCAACAGTCGATGGGACAATCAAGTTGTTCAGATAAACCCCACCCTGGTAGTAATCTTGGTAAGAAATACCCGTCACTTTTAGAAAAATGATAATGAATACAGCTGACAAAAGCAAGGGCGTTGTCAATGGATGAGGAAAGCGTCTGTAAATCAGCATTCCTACTAGATAAGCTAGGATAGACAGGGCAAGCCCAAATAGGGGATTGGAAACAAATTCACTCATTTGGCATCTCCTTTCTCATAATCTCCCTCAAATCGTCTCTTGATAAACTGAACAACCAAGGCAATGAGGATAATATTGATGACAGCCGCAAAAAAGATAATCAAAACAATTGGCAAAAGATAGGGAGCAATCACATCAAACTTCTCCATAATTCCCACTGCTGGTGGCAAAAAGAGAATGGTCATATTGGCCAGCAAGAAATTCCCAACCATGTTGACATGCCTGGTTCTCAGCCACTTAAATTGTAGGGCGAGAAAGAGAATAATCAAACCGATAATACTGCCTGGGATGGGCAAATGAAAGAAACTAGAGATCCCCTCTCCGATTAGAGAAATCACAAAGAGAATCATTAATTGAACATATAATTTCATCCTATACTCCACGAAATAGACTTCTTGCATACCAGTTTACTCTTTTTTCAGAAAATTTCAAGGAAATGCACAAGAGTCATTAAAAATTAGAGAAGAAAGGGGATACAAACAATTCTTGACTTGTGAAAACAGGCATGATTTAGGATAAGAGATGCCTGCGTCCTTCTTGCCAGCTCTTTTGAAAAGTAGTATAATTATTGCATGCGCAATCATCTTGTGATACAGAGACTGTCCGCGAATGGACATTCTTCTATGCTATAACTCTAAAAAGAAAGGAGATACTATGACCTATTTGGAAAAATGGTTTGACTTCAATCGGCGTCAGAAAGAAATTGAAAGTCTCTTGGAAGAGACTGTTGCCCAGCAGAGTGACCAAAGTCTGACCTTGAAAGAGTTTTACCTGCTCTACTATCTGGACTTGGCTCAAGAAAAATCTTTACGCCAGATTGACCTGCCAGATAAACTTCATCTGAGCCCGAGCGCTGTTTCTCGGATGGTGGCTCGCTTGGAAGCCAAAAATTGCGGTCTGCTTAGTCGCAGGTGTTGTGATCAAGATAGACGCTCTAGTTTTATCTGCCTGACAAGTGATGGGCAAAAGACACTGGCCTCTCTACAAAAGGCTGTCGAAGAAAGCTTGGAAACTGGTTTGGATTTCTTGATTTAAGATGATTTTAGAAAAAAGTTGCGTGCGCAATCATTTTTCTTGACATTCTCTTTTACAAGGAGTAAAATAAAATCATCATTAAACAAAGGAGTTTTAAACATGATTGAAATTACCTATCTAGATGCCAGCAAGAATGAAAGAACTGTAACTTTCGAATCTTATGAAGACTTTGATCGTTCGCAACAAGCTTGTCTTATCGGCGTCGCAGACTACTACCCTGTCCAAAAATTAACCTACAACGGTCATGATTTGGACTACCATGGGACTTATGGAGATGTCTTCTTCTATCTCATGAAACAAGATTTAAGTCAATATAACTAAAAAGGAGAAATACAATGGCAAAAGCAATTACAGATGCAACATTCGAACAAGAAACAAAAGACGGTTTGGTCTTAGTAGACTTCTGGGCAACTTGGTGTGGCCCATGTCGTATGCAAGGTCCAATCTTGGATAAATTGTCTGAAGAACTTTCAGAAGATGTCTTGAAAATCGTTAAAATGGACGTTGATGAAAATCCAAACACAGCTCGTGCTTTTGGAATCATGTCTATCCCAACTCTTCTCTTCAAAAAAGACGGCCAAGTTGTCAAACAAGTTGCTGGTGTTCACACAGCAGAACAAATCAAGGCCATCGTTGCTGAATTGAGCTAATCACATTAGAGACCAAGTACTTGCTTTGGTCTCTTTTTTCTTGCCCTTTGCCATTTTTCAAAAAATATGCTAGACTATAAGTAGAATATTACGATGTTTGGGACATGCCATCGCTAAAAAAAACCTCGATTTGGTATTTTTTAGCTCCCTCATGGGAGCTTTTTGCGTGCTCTAAACATTTCCCATTTTGGAAGGAGTACTATGAAACGTCAATCAGCCTTGGTCGTCTTTAGTGGCGGTCAAGATTCTACAACCTGCCTCTTTTGGGCTAAAGAACACTATGAAACGGTCGAAGCCGTTACCTTTGCCTACGGCCAACGCCATCATCTCGAAATTCAAGTCGCTAGAGAAATCGCTGAGGAACAGGGGATTCGTCATCATATCCTAGATATGTCTCTGCTGGGACAAATCACTGAAAATGCGCTGACCTCTGATCTGGAAATTGAGCAAAAAGAGGGGGAGGTTCCCAATACCTTTGTTGACGGTCGCAACCACCTCTTTCTATCCTTTGCGGCAGTTCTTGCTAAGCAACGAGGTATTAAAGATATCGTGACAGGTGTCTGCGAAACAGACTTCTCAGGCTACCCTGACTGCCGGGATGTCTTTGTCAAATCTCTTAATGTTACCCTCAACCTTGCTATGGATTACGACTTTGTTATCCAAACACCTCTCATGTGGCTAGACAAGGCTGAAACTTGGGAATTAGCCGACCAACTCGGTGCCTTTGACTACGTTCGTGAGAAGACCTTAACCTGCTACAATGGAATTATCGGCAGTGGCTGTGGAGATTGTCCAGCCTGCCATCTACGTCAACATGGTTTAGATGTTTATCTCTCACAGAAAGGAGGGAGCTAATGTTTTTTGCACCCAAAGAAATCAAACAGGAAACTGGGGAGTCTCTCGTCTACAATCCTCACAGAACCTTGGTATCAAAAGAGTTTACCTTTGATGCTGCCCACCACCTCTTTCACTATGAGGGAAAATGTAAGTCCCTGCACGGACACACCTATCATCTACAGATTGCTGTTAGTGGATTTTTAGATGAGCGTGGCATGACCTACGATTTCGGAGACATCAAAGCTATTTACAAGAACTACTTAGAGCCCCACTTGGATCATCGCTATCTCAATGAAACTCTGCCTTATATGAACACAACTGCTGAAAATATGGTTTACTGGATTTTCCAAACCATTAGTCAAGAGTTACCTGATAAGCGTGGTCTTCGTTTGGAATACGTTCGCCTCTATGAAACTCCGACTTCCTTTGCAGAGTTTAGACGGGAGTGGTTAGATGACTAGGGAACGTGTCCTCAAACTACCAGTTCTGGAAATTTTTGGCCCTACCTTTCAAGGTGAAGGTCGTGCTATTGGGCAGAAAACCATGTTTGTCCGCACTGCCGGTTGCGACTACCACTGCGACTGGTGCGACTCTGCTTTTACTTGGGATGGTTCTGAAAAACCAACTCGCATGACAGCTGACGAGGTCATTGCTGAGTTGGATAAATTGGGGAGCTACGACTATGTCACCCTATCTGGTGGAAATCCTGCTATCCTAGCAGCCAACATGGCTGAGCTAGTAACCAAACTCAAGGAACGTGGTGTCACTCTGGCTGTTGAGACCCAAGGTTCCCGCTGGCAAAATTGGTTAAAAGACATCGACCAAGTCACCCTGAGTCCCAAACCTCCTTCATCCAAGATGGAAGTCAACTTTGAGACCTTGGACTTTATCGTTTCCCAACTGGATCCAGACAAGGTTACCTTTAAAATCCCTGTCTTTGATGATGCAGATTTGGCTTTTGCCAAAGGAATTCAAGAACGCTACCAACCAGATGTCCTCTTCTTATCGGCTGGAAATCCTGAGCCCAAGGCCACAGGCAATATTATCCAAGATCAACTGGACCGTCTCAAAGAACTCTGGGAACGCATCGCTACTGACGATAGCTGGGGCAATGTCCGCGTCCTTCCTCAACTCCATACCCTCCTCTACGATAACCAACGTGGTGTTTAAGATTAGAAAGAAAAAATCATGTCACAACAAGAAGAAATGAAAAACCTAAGCCTCCTCGGCAACAAAGAAACCAACTACATTTTCGAATATCAACCAGAAGTCCTGGAATCCTTTGACAATCGTCATGTGGAAAATGACTATTTTATCAAATTTAACTGTCCTGAATTTACCTCACTGTGTCCAATCACTGCTCAACCAGACTTTGCGACGATTTATATTTCCTACATTCCTGACAAGCTCTGTGTCGAGTCAAAATCCCTCAAACTCTACCTCTTTAGCTACCGAAATCATGGGGATTTTCACGAAAACTGTATCAACACCATCGGGAAAGACTTGGTCAACTTGCTAGACCCTCGCTATTTAGAAGTCTGGGGAAAATTCACACCGCGCGGTGGCATTTCAATCGACCCTTACTACAATTACGGTAAGCCAGGAACTAAGTATGAAGGCTTGGCAGAACAACGCCTCTTCCAACACGACCTTTATCCAGAGAAAATTGACAACCGTTAAACTCATACTCAATGAAAATCAAAGAGCAAACTAGGAAATTAGCCGCAAGTTGCTCAAAGCACTGCTTTGAGGTTGTAAATGGAAGCTGACGTGGTTTGAAGAGATTTTCGAAGAGTATCATACGAAAAAGCCCTGTTCCTCAAAATGAGGAGCAAGGCTTTTTAAGTTTCAATTATTCTTCTGTTCCAAGAAAGTTTTTCGCAACAAGAGCTGCAAGAACCCCACCAACGATTGGCGCAAGGATGAAAATCCAAACTTGTTGAAGAGCTGCGCCACCTACCAAAACAGCTGGTGCCAAGCTACGAGCTGGGTTTACTGAAAGTCCAGTAATGTTCAATCCCACAAGAATCATCGCCATCAAGGACAAACCGATTACCAAACCAGCAATAGCGCCATTGCCCTTGCTTGCTGATGTCACAGTCATGATAACCAAAACAAACAAGAAGGTTGCGATGA
Organism: Streptococcus mitis; assembly: GCF_047464945.1. Taxonomy (GTDB): domain Bacteria; phylum Bacillota; class Bacilli; order Lactobacillales; family Streptococcaceae; genus Streptococcus; species Streptococcus mitis_EA. The sequence continues at coordinate 160,902 of NZ_JASHAX010000004.1, forward strand.
CTTCAAACAAGAATCCACCAAAGACAGTGATACCGTTTGCCAAGGCATTTTCACCAAGGCTAGCAGTTGACATCCCTGAGTTAGCCAAGAGGAAGAAGACAGAAGCAGATGCTAAGAAAGCTCCAACTACTTGTCCAAGGATGTAGTTGACAAGATCTTTTGATGACAAACGTTTGTTTACAAACATAGCAATCGAAACAGCTGGGTTCAAGTGAGCACCTGAAACAGTTCCGATTGAGTAAGCTGCAACTACGATTGCCAGACCAAAGGCAAGGGCAATTCCAAGGTGTCCAAGGCCATCAAGACCATTTCCAAAAACAACAGCTCCTGTCCCGATAAACACAAGCATGAAAGTACCGATTAACTCAGCAACAAATTTTTTCATTTTCTTTCTCCTTTTTTCAAAAACTAAAAACTAGTCTATCAAAAGAAGGAAAGGTTTTCAAGAAAAGTGATTGGAAAGTTTTTCGAAAATCTGACTCACTAATCTCTAGTATTAAAAAGATTGAATAGCTTCTTTCAAGTCATCTTGTAAACTATTTCTCTGGTCAAGTTGGACATAGATTTCCAACAGACAGGATCTAAAGTTGGAAAATTTATAAAAATCTTCCCTTTCTTCTATCGGAAAGTCAACAGTTTTTATCCAAGAAGCTACTTTCTCTTGCTCCAACTTCCCTTGTAAAATAGGTTCATAGATCACTCTTGCTAAACGCCAATCCTCATCATCTGTAAAGCGAATCGAAATTCTTTTAAATAGTTGGCCAAGTATATCAAATACTTCATGAACTCTGTTTTTAGGAAAGTCTGGATGACAAACCACCTCTGTCAGTAAATCGGCTCCATGTGCAAAAGCATGAACCCAACCGTACTGACTTGAAAAACCCGTTGTATCCTTTTCTTTTGAAAGATAGTGCAAGCCTTGATTTAAAAGGACATTACGAATTTCTGCTTTTAATCCCTGATAGAAAATCGATTGCTGGTTAGCATCTGCAGACAAGAGGTTGGCATAAATAAGCGCCCTAAAAGAACGTTCAAGTGTTGACAGACCTACCTTATCAATCTCTTTATCTAGTCCTCCATCAGCTGAGACCACCTCAGCAATGAACTGAAATTGTTCCTGTGTAAATAGCTCTTCCTGAATCCCTCTAGCAAAGCTTGTAAAAACAAGATCATCGCGAATTTCTGGAGAAGGATCTCCCAAATGGTCCAGCAACCACTGGATTTCCTCCTCATGATAACTGGGTTTTTCTTCTGCTATTTTTCTAAGTAACTCTTGATACATGGTCAGTACCTCTACATTTCTAGCAACTGTTCAAAAGGCCAGCCCAAGATAACTTTCTATCTTATTCTTTTTTAGATAGAGTTTTTCCTGCAGCAATTGCATCGGCCTCTGTCATCTCGACAACATTAGATTTAATAGTTTTTGAAGGCATTCTATCCTTACTATACCAATAAACTTTTGATTTTCCATGGTTTGCAACATAGACAATTCTATCTTGCTGTTGGGCTTTAGTCTCAGCTTCATGAGCAATTCTTTTCTCCTCTTCTTTTTGAGAAATTAATGACTCAACTGTACCTATCCTATCGAGCAATTCTGCCTTTTTATCGTTATTTTCAATTTGATTAACTGTTTCTTTGGCAGACTGCACTTGACTCGCATCTTGACTTTCTTCCAATTGTTTGACTAAGTCTTCACCTTTTTCTTGCAACTCATTTGCAGCTTTTTCTTTGGCAATTCTCTCTTCTTCTGCTTTTTCTTTAGCTTTTTTCTCGTCTTCGATTCGTTTCGCCTCCTCTATGCTAGATGAAGTATCCGTCGTTGAAGATGTCGAAGCAGTAGATGTCACAGTCTGCTTAGTTTCTGATTGAGAAGATGAAGTTTTCTTTGTAACAGTTGGGGTTTGGAGAGCAACTGCAACAAAACTAACAATGAAAAGCCCTATCATTAAATTTCTTTTTCGAATATCTGGTGCTTTCTTTACAAAATACCAAATACCGACTCCACTCAATACAAGATAGAGAGTAGGTAGAGCAATCAATAAAATGATTCCCAACAAAACTAGACCAATTTTGATAAAATGCATTCTTTTGGGATCTTGCTCTAGCCATTCTTTGATTCTATTCATATTATTCTCCTAAAACTCTGTCCAATCTTTACTCTCCCAACTGGGCACTGTAGGCGATAATCTGGTCAACTGTGTCTGATAAGAACTGAATAGTATCACGAAGTGGTTTGTCTGTTGAAATATCAGCACCGATAATCATAGCTGACTCAAGCGGTGTCTTGCTACCACCTGATTTAAGAAGATTGAGCCAGTCTTCAGCTCCAGTTTCAGAATGTTTCAGATGAAGGTAACCTGCAGTCGAGATGACTAGTCCTGCTGAGTAAGTGTAACTATACAAGCCCATGTAGTAGTGAGCTTGGCGCATCCAAGTCAAAGCTGCATCGTCGTCAATCTCAATGGCATCTCCCCAGAAATCCGTCAAAACTTCCTTCATAATGCTGTTGAGCTTGCTTGCTCCAAAGGTCTCCCCTTCTTCAACCAATGTATACACCTTACGCTGGAAGGCTGCTTCCAAGAGGTGAGTAATGAAATTATGGAAGTAGGTATCTGTCAAACGGTGAGCCAGAGCGAAGCGTTTTTGTCGTGGGTCGTCAGATTGGTGCTCCAAGTAATCACTGAGAAGCAATTCATTGAAGGTTGACGGTGCTTCAACATAGTAGGTCGACATGTGGGCATTAAAGTAGCTTTGGTGATTATCTGAAAAGATGAATTGACCAGAATGCCCGATTTCATGAATCAAGGTATAGACATCACTCAAACGACCTGTCCAGCTCATAAGGACATATGGATGCACGCGATATGGGTCCGCTGCATAGCCACCAGAATCCTTGCTACTATTGGCAGCAAAGTCCACCCAGCGCTCTTCTTGATAGCGAGCAACTTCCTGACAATATTCTTGCCCCAAAGGTTCTACGGACTTCATGACCAAATCATAGGCGTCGTCAATAGTCACTTGAGGATTAAGGGCGCTGTCCAAGTCCAATTTCCAGTCTGCAAAGGTCATCTTTTCAAGACCATTCACCTTGGCAACGTGTTTGAGATATCTCTGAGCAACGGGTGCAAAATCCTTCATGATGAGGTCAATCTGGCGGTCAAACATGGCGCGGTCTACTTCCTGTTCAGCTAGAAGATAGTCAAAAACAGAGACGTAACCCTTCATATCTGCTAGTAGTTTTTCAGACTTGACTTGGGCTAGATAGGCTGCTGCAGCCGTATTTTGGTGCTTACGAAGACCTTCTGAGAAGGAACGGAAGGATTTCTCACGAACCTCAGCATCCTCATGGTTTTGGTAGAAATTTTCATAGGTAACAAAGCTGTTTTTGTAGGTCTTACCATGAGCTTCAAAGTCAGCCATTTCGAAATCCCCAGCTCGCATCTTAGTGTAAATATCCTGTGGACTGTAGAAAACTTCACCAAGATTGGTCAAGGCTTTTTCCACATCAGCCCCTAGATAGTGGGCTTTTTTGATTTTTGCCTGACGAATGGCTGCCGTCAAGTGAGGCAATTTACCCAAACGGTCCAAGACTTCCTCATCAGCTTCCACCAAAGCATCGTCAAAGAAGGTCAAGGCTACACTGGCATCTGTTTCAAATTCCATCCCAGCTTGAGCAATATTGGCAAATTCGTCATTGCTATAGTCTGTCGTCTGCGGCATAAAGGCATAGTTGCCAATATGGCTCATCTGAATGTAGATTTGTTCCAATTCCGCAAAGGCTTTTTCAAAATCCTCAAAAGTATGAAGATTACCCTTGTAATCACGGCTAAATTGATTGATGTCTTCGCGAGCCTTCTCGATTGCACGCAAGAAATCTTCACGATCTTGGTATAGGGCGGTTAAATCCCAAAGTTCCTTCTCTGGAAATTCTGAACGGTGTATTTGTTCCATTTTCTTCCTCTTATTTCTCTAATTCTAATAAAACACTAAGGGCTGATAAAGCGTAAAGTGGTGCTGTTTCTGCTCGTAAAATACGAGGACCAAGTCCTGCTAAGACTGCTCCCTTAGCTTCGAAACTCTCAATTTCTGCAGGTGACAGACCACCTTCTGGACCAAAGATAAAGAGCAGTTTGGCTCCTTTTTCAAGACCAGCGACTGCTTGTAAAAGCGCAGCGGCTTCTCCTTCTTTGGCCGACTCTTCATAAGCCACTACGACGCGGTCAAACTGGTCAAGTTGAGCTAGAAAGTCTGCTTTTTTCTCAAAAAGCTGGATACTGGGAACAACATTACGCTTACTTTGCTCTGCTGCTCCAAGGGCAATTTTTTCTAGTTTTTCGACCTTTTTACCCAATTTCTTGCCATCCCACTTGGCGACCGACCAGTCGGCAGGAAAGGCCCAAATCTGGCTGGCACCTAGTTCCGTCACTTTTTGAGCGATAAACTCCAGCTTGTCCCCCTTAGGAAATCCAGATGCAATGGTCACTTGAACGGGCAGTTCCACATTGTCAGCTAGTTCTTCTACCAATTCAAACTGACGAGCTTCCACATCCAGCACACGCGCCAAATGCTTGATACCATCATCAAAGACTAAGGTCACCTCATCATCTTCTTTCAAGCGCATAACCTGAAACATATGCTTGCTGGTTTCCTTGTCCTCGATGGTGACAGGAGAGATAGCACTGCCTTTGACAAAATACTGTTGCATGCTAGCCTCCAATCACACCGGAAATATCCTTGGTTTTCTTAAAGACACTGGCATTCCATTCCCCTTGGATCATATGAGTTTCAAGGAAAAATCCAGCTGACTCAGCCGATTGGCGCACCATATCCCACTTGTCCTTAATAATTCCACTCATGATGAGGTAGCCTTCATCCTTGACCAAGCGATAAGCATCATCCGTCAGATGAACGAGGATATCCGCCAAGATATTAGCTACAATCACATCTGCCTCAATCTCAACTCCCTTAAGCAAATCTCCAGCCGCTACATGGATATTTTCCATTCCAGGGTTGAGTTCAATATTTTCCTGAGCAACACGAACTGCCACATCATCTAGGTCGTAGGCAAAGATTTCCTTGGCACCAAGAAGCGAGCTGGCGATAGAGAGGACACCTGAACCAGTCCCCACATCCAGCACCGTTTCGCCACCACGAAGAACCTGCTCCAAGGCAAAAAGGCTCATCTTAGTAGTTGGATGCGTCCCAGTTCCAAAGGCCATGCCAGGATCCAGCTTGATAATCTTTTCTCCCGCAGTCGCATCATAGTCTGTCCAAGACGGCACGATGGTCAAGTCATGAGTAATTCGAGCTGGTTCGTAGTATTTCTTCCAGTTATCTGCCCAGTCTTCCTCAGCCAAGGCAGTCGTCCCCATCTTGACCTCACCCAAATCCATAAAGTCTGTCAATTCTGCCAGGCGAGCCTGCAAATCTGCTTCAACCACTGCCACATCAATCGTATCAGGATAGTAGGCTGTTACCACGATTTCTTCTTGTTGCTCAACCTCTGGAAAAATTTCACCAAAACGATCCACATTTCCCACATAGTCCATACTGTCTTCGATTGCGACTCCTTGAGCTCCCAGCTCAATCAAGAGGTTGGAAACCAACTCCTCCCCCTCACGCTTAACCGTTACTTTTAACTCTTGCCATGTTTCCATCATTAAGATACCAAGCCCATAAAACACAAAGCCAAAATAGGAACTTCTCTGAAGACGTTTGTATCTAAGAGAAGTTTATCTTTTTGGTACCGTGTTTAGGGCGGGTTCAGTTTAGAAATGTAACCGAACCATCCTTTCTAATCACTTACTTTTAAATAATCTTTTAATCTCTCTTGCAACTGAGGTACTGCCTGTTTAGAATTGAGAAATTCCTCAACGGGCATCAGCTTATAAGCCTGACCTTCATCTCCAAAGGTAATATTGTCAAATTGTTCTTGTCTTAGCTGACCAACCATAAAGACCGATTGCTTATCTTTAAAGATTACGCTAGGATAAATCTTGCTCCAAAGCAGACAGTCTTCATCTAAATGAATTCCCAGTTCCTCATAAATTTCACGCGCCGCGCACTCAAAAGGACTTTCATCCCCCTCTCGTCCACCACCGGGTAGTTCCCATATATTAGGCCAGGGAATGCTTGCCTTATCATCGCGTAAGATAGTCAGAAGCTTATCCCCACAAAACAAAGCAATCTTACAGCCTGTGAAATCAGAAATCTCTATTTCCATATTAGACTCCTTCAGTTAATTCCTTTTCCAGTTCGGCTAACCAGTTTTGATAATAGATTTTCTCATCCCGTAACATCCGGCTACTATTCATTTTCTGTCTAGCAATCTTCATAGCCTTGTGAGTTTGAACTACATCTTTCTTTACCTTAAATTGATACCAAGCTTGAATGACCTGCATATCTGCTATTTTTAGAGATAAAAAGGATTTGACTCCTCGAATACTTGCATATTCCTCCGCTTTCTCATTATCACCTTCTAGCAAGGCGATTTGAAGAAGGTTTAGTTGGCAAAGAGTTTCAGACATCGAGTGTTCTGTTCTCTCTAGTAAAGATTGAAATAGCTTTTTAGCTGCCTCTAAATGACCATCCAATATGAAAACCACTCCCTGAAGAGTTTCAATACTTTCTGCGAAACTCCCTCTCGCATCCTCATCAACAGTCATGGTAAAGTCTTTCAAATCATATTCTTGAGGAGCCAGCAAAGTTTGAGCAGAATGTCTCAATACCAAGTAGGCGTATTTGGTATTTTCAGGGTGCTGTAGCAATTCCCAAATTTTTGCTCCATCGGTGATGCCGACTGGCAAAGCGTTGTTTAGGAAGAACGATAAATTCAGAAAGATCCAAGTACCAGCAAAATACCAGCTTCTTGTCAAACATCCAAACAATATCGCCAATAATAGCAAGCTAAGATGAACCATCAATCCTCCTGAAAGCATCAGGATGATTCTTTGATCACTTTCATCTTCTTTCAATCCAATGTACTGAGCACCAACATTTTTCAGAACAGCTGTTCGACTAAGAGAAAACTTGCCTGACCTTTTGGTCAGAAGAAAATTCCCTAATCCAAAAGCCACCAGCCGATAGCCTGTCAAGTAGCCACAAAAAGCATGTCCCAGCTCATGAAGAATAAAGATTAAATATATACTTAGAAGAGCGAAGGCATAACCAAAAGTAAAGACTAAAACTGCGGAATACCCCAACTCTGCAAATGCGATGGTTCCACAAGCAAAAGCTAGCATAATAAGGACAAAAGCTAGCACATAAACCAAATAAGTCCCAATTTTCTTCATAAAATCTCCATCCAACTCCTAGTATCTCGGATAAGGATAAAATTCTCCTTCTTCCAAGCCAACTTTTCCTTCTTCAAAGACTTCTTGGTTCCATTCCATGACGAATTCTTCTGCTTCTGGGTCTTCCAAAAAGTCCATAAGGGCATCTAGTCCAATCTCGGCAGTATCTTTAAGGAATAGCGCAAAATAAGCTAAAAATTCACGAGAAAGTCCTTTTTTAGGCAGATAAGGGATGACAGTCAGATAATCTTCTTCATTGACGGTTGACTTGGCAGGATTGTAAAAAAGCACTGCTTCTTCAAAGAGAATGTCATCTGATGAAACCTCTCCATCTTCATCCACCATCTCCACACCTGCAGCATTTTGCGCTTCTAACAAAAAACTCACTTCAACCGCGTGGTTGCGCTTGTCCCAACTAATCTCAAAGTCAAAGGGAAAGTTCTTCTCCAACTCTTCCTCTAAAACATCTAAAAATCCATATGTTGCCATTTTGTCCTCTTTCTATGCGACTCTTAAATCGCCCCGATTGCTCGGAAATATGCTAAAATAGATACTACCATCTTACCACAAAATTATTTTATGTCCTAATTATACCATATTACCTCATTTAAACCCTTGGTATTAGTGATTTTCTTAAACGGTTGATTTCCTTATTTTTTCCAAAAACTCAACACAAAAAGCCCTCGAAAGGGCTAGCAAATATATAGGATCAATAGACAAGTAACCAGCACAATTAAACGTGCTTTTTTCTTGACTATCCCCACGATGTCACACTTAATCTTAGGCTTGAATTTTCTTATCTGCAATAGCTTCTGTCAAAGTCTGAGAAAAGTTAAGTCCCATTTCTCGTCCCAACTTATCTGCCCATCTTGGTATGGTCAAGGTCTTTTTAATTGGTTCCTGACTTCCTAAGTACTCTGACACATCAACAGATACCATAGAAATAAAAGATTTATCAAGGTCATAGGTTGACACGAAATCTTCATCATCTTTAAAAGGATCATTATCAATTAAAGACAAGCTATTGATATCTGACGGCTGGGGCAAATCTCCATCACTCTCTATCAAATCTGCGACAGTTATACCTAACCACTCTGAACCCATAGCCAGAGCCTCAGAAATCCCCTCTCCTTGTGTAGCTGAGTATTCAAAATCCGGGAAATGGACAAAATAAGTCGCTTCTGCTCCATCTGTATCGTCATAATAAAATAAAGCTGGATACGTAACTAACATCTCACTACCTCCATATCAAAAAGCAGGGGCTGAATTTTACAACCCAGCTTGCTTTCTTATCCCTCTTTCAGTGTACTTATTCAGCTCACCATGAGGGATTGTGATAGGTCTTTCCCCTTGCTTCTCCATTTTAATATGGGAGCCTTTACCGCCTTTGGTTTTTATCCAACCATGGGCCGTAAGGAGTTTGACCATCTCTTTTTGTGTCATAGGCATAGCGCTTTTACCTCCTGACAACACCATTATAACACGTGCTACACGTATTGTAAAGTAGTAATACTTATTATTCTCTTATACATAAAAGCCCCTAGATGTGGTTCTAAGGGAAGCCAATTTATTCAGACTTATTTTTAAATACTGCTTCTTTATCGAGCAATTCATCATCTGTATAGTCAATTGTAAAAGTATCTCGATTTAAGACAGACTGAGGCGGAGTTGAATGAATCATAGGAACACTGCGGATCCTATATTTTTTATCTCCAATTTTTACAAACTGATACTCTTCGAAAATCAAATTCAAACCACGTCAACGTCGCCTTACCGTACTCAAGTACAGCCTGCGGCTAGTTTCCTAGTTTGCTCTTTGATTTTCATTGAGTATGATTAACTCTTAAGTCTTTGAAATCAGGATTTTCAACAGTTATTACAAGGAGACGATTTACTACTTTAAAAACATCAATTATTCTATTTTTCATATTTTTCTAATTCATAATTATTAGAATGAACTTCTTGGTAAGCAAAATCAAGTTTAGGTTTAATGTTTTCGTACAAATCCAAAATCTCTTTTGGAGTATCTTCCCGGAAGAGAAATTTTCTTTTTCCTGAAATAACTTGATCACTAAGAATCCAATGACGAATTTGTTTTGTAAAAATCAAAACTTCCTAACTTGGTAATTCCATTATTTCCACTACTTATCACCTCTCTTTTCATTATAGTTCATGCAATAACATTTAGCAATATTATTTCTCAAGTCAGCAATTCCACTTCTTTAGACTCAACTATCATATTTTGAGCTTTAAGGAAAATCAATTCTCTCATGTTGATACCTCTCCTCATCAAATTAAATAGTCAAAAAGATTCTATCTCACACACTGAATATTACAAAACCATTGAAATATCACAACTAATAGGCTAGAATGGACATAGTAAGATATAGTAGATGAGTCATTCTACTCAAATCCACGTTAGAAAGGACTGCTATGCCAGACAATCTCGCGCTTCGCATGCGCCCTAAAACCATCGACCAGGTCATCGGTCAGGAGCATCTGGTCGGGACTGGAAAAATTATCCGCCGCATGGTGGAAGCCAACCGTCTGTCCTCCATGATTCTCTATGGCCCTCCGGGAATCGGCAAGACCAGTATTGCCTCTGCCATCGCAGGGACGACCAAGTATGCCTTTCGTACCTTCAATGCGACAGTTGATAGTAAAAAACGACTGCAAGAAATCGCCGAAGAGGCTAAATTTTCAGGTGGACTTGTACTACTCCTTGACGAAATTCATAGACTAGATAAGACCAAACAAGACTTTCTCTTGCCTCTCTTGGAAAGTGGTCTGGTCATCATGATTGGCGCTACGACTGAAAATCCTTTCTTTTCTGTTACTCCTGCCATTCGTAGCCGGGTGCAAATTTTTGAGTTGGAACCTCTGTCTAACCAAGACGTCAAAGAGGCTCTTCAGATAGCTCTAAGCAACCCTGAACGTGGTTTTGATTTTCCAGTAGAACTAGATGAGGATGCGCTGGATTTCATTGCAACCTCTACAAACGGAGACCTTCGCTCTGCTTTCAACTCACTAGACTTGGCCGTTCTTTCTACCCCTGAGAATGACGAGGGCATCCGCCATATCACTCTAGACATCATGGAAAATAGCCTGCAACGGAGCTATATTACCATGGATAAGGATGGGGATGGTCACTACGATGTGCTCTCAGCTCTTCAAAAATCCATCCGTGGCTCGGATGTAGATGCCAGTCTCCACTATGCTGCTCGCTTGATTGAGGCTGGTGATTTGCCTAGTCTCGCTCGTCGCTTGACCGTTATCGCCTATGAAGATATCGGTTTGGCCAATCCTGAAGCCCAGATTCACACCGTGACTGCTCTGGATGCTGCTCAGAAGATTGGTTTTCCAGAAGCTCGCATTCTCATTGCCAACGTCGTCATTGATTTGGCCCTTTCTCCAAAATCCAACTCAGCCTATGTGGCTATGGACAAGGCACTTGCTGACCTCAAAACATCAGGACACTTGCCTATTCCGCGACACCTGCGTGATGGGCACTACAGTGGAAGCAAGGAACTAGGGAATGCCCAAGACTATCTCTATCCACACCACTATCCTGGAAATTGGGTTAAACAAGACTATCTGCCAGAAAAAATCCGCAATCATCACTATTTTATAGCAGAAGATACAGGTAAATATGAACGCGCCTTGGCACAAAGAAAAGAAACGATTGATCGTTTGCGTGAAAATTGAAATCCTTTTCAAAAAGTTAAATTTTCCTCTTGATTTTTTTAAAAAAAGTGGTATTATATAAACATAGAAACGCTGTGGTGTACGACTTCACACTTAAGTGTTGACCGACTATTTTTTGTATTTTTAGGGAAACAAAAGTCTTCTAACAGCATGTAGGCCGTCTCACACGGAAACAGCTTCAGTTAGAGCGAGTTGCCCACCTGCTTAATTGCGCGGGTTCAATACAAACCGTGAAGTTTCGGCACCAATACAGCTTTTTATTTGCCTCCTTAGCTCAGTTGGTAGAGCAGTAGACTCTTAATCTATGGGTCACAGGTTCGAGCCCTGTAGGGGGTATAATATATAGTTTAGAAACGTTGTTAAATCAACGTTTCTTTTTGATTTGGTCAACTTTTGGTCAATAATTCTATTTTTTAACTAAACTCGTCAAAACAGCACGAACTTTGTTATTTTCAATATCTGCTTTTTCTTTTATAAGATGTCCATAAGTTTCAGTTATTTGTTTAATATCTCGATGTCCCATTAACTTTGAAACTGCCCAAATATCAACACCCATTGCTAACATTATTGAACAATACGTGTGTCTCAGACCTGTGCTTGTCATATTTTTAGGATGGATTTTTAAGGTTTTTAAAATTTGTTTTAAATGCTTGTTCACTCCTGCATTTGTTACAACATTATAATTCAAATCAAAAATATGTACTAGGGCAATATAAGCACTGTTTAGAGGGAAAACATATAAGTGAAATATACGAAAATTCTCCAGGAAAAGATAGAAAAGCAAATTAAAAACAGGATTATAACTGAAATATCTAGCTAAATTTTACAAGAATATAAATGACTCTTTTTGAAGAGATGATTTTCTTCGCAATTTAGAGGATAATTTTGGGATAAAAATAAACCGCTAGGATTCTTTCTTATCGGTTGTTTTTAACTGTTTTTATTAGTAATTGGAAGGCTTCTAATAGCTGTTCTTGACTCGTTTGTGGAAGTTGAGTTAATTGGTCAGCTAATAACTCTAGATGTGGGTTCTTTGGGGTTATACGGCTTTCAAATAGCTCTGATGGTGTGATATTAAGAGCTGTGATAATCTTTTCTAGTGTATCAATCTTTATATTTGACCCTTTTGTTTCAAGATTAGAAATATAATCTATACCCACACCAGCCTTTTCACTGAGATTTTGTTGACTTAAATTTTTTTCTTTACGTATGATTCGTATTCGTTGTCCGATATACTTTTGTAAATGAATTGATTTCATAAGCTACCTCGTTTCAATACCATGATACAAGGAAGCTAACTGTAAAATAACCCGTATACAAACAAATTTTTGTTAAAATATTGTCTGTAAACTAAAAATGTGTTAAAATAGTGTAGTAAACTATAAAAATAAGCTCACTTTATCAATCATCAAAGGAGAAAATGATGAAGAAACTGAAAAAACTCACCACTTCAACAGCTATTGCGCTTGCGTCTGTTGGTGGAACTGCATTTGCTCAGGAAGCAACTATTTCAGCGCCTGTTGACACAACTGCTGTCAATGAACCAGCTCTTGTTTCTAAACCTGCAGCCAATGCAAAACCAGAAGTGAAGAAATCTTCTGATGTCAAACCTGCTCTTGATGCTCAAGCGTCTACTGTTAAGCAAGTTGAAACTGAGAATGAAACTGCGACAGCTGAAGTTACTTCTGCTAACAAAGTTGTTACAACTACTGAAACTGCTTTGACAAGCGCTAAAGAGGAATTGAAATCAGCTGAAACTGTCAAAGCAAACGCTACAGAAGAAAATATCAGTGCTACAAAAGCAAAACAAGACGCCAATGTGAAAGCTCAAGAAGCGAATCAAACATCAACTGAAGCGTCTACTGAAGCAATTAAAGCTCAAACTGAAACTGTAGCGACTGAAACAGCGAATGTTGAAAGTGCAACCAATAAAAAAACTGAAGCAGATAAAACAGTAACCGCTAAAGAAGCGAATGTAAAAGCTGCTGAAGACGCTCTAAATGGTTCAGGACTTGGTCAAGCAAAAGCCTCACTTGCCCAAGCTGAAAAAGATATTGAACAAGTCAATGCCAATATCTCAAGCGCAACAACAGCTGTCGAAACTGCTAAGAAAGCAGATAGCAACCGCGCAGATGCCATCAAACAAGCTACAAACAATGTGAATGTCAAAAATGACGCCTTGAAACTAGCTAAAGAAATGATGGACGCAGATAAAACAAAAGTTGAATCCATCCAAGAAAAAGCAAATGCTACAGCGTCTAAAGAAAAAGAAGCTCAAACTGCTTTAGATGCACAAAAAGCTCGCTCTGGTGAAGCTGTCATCAAAATGGGAAATCCAGTTTATCATTTGACAGATGAAGAAAAAGCTTATTATGGTCTTGATAAAAACGATATCACATTTAAAGATGCACGTAGCTTCTACGTACGTAGTTTCTACACTGGAAATAATTTCCAAAAGGCTGACAAATTAATGACTATAATAGCAGCTAAAACAGCTAATACTCTTACAGTTGAATTCAGTAAAAATGATAGCACTCGTAAAGTTGATATTGACCATTTAACCGATGCTGAAATTATAGAAATTAGTAATTTTTATGCAAAACTAATTAATACCTTTATAGATAAACTGGGATATCTAAAAGAAAATAAAGCCTATGTCGCACAAGATACAATTGAACATAGTAAGAAAATGGCAAAAGCCTATGAAGCTCGTGGAACAGACCCAGCTGTAGCTGGTCATATCCATGAAAACAATGGCGCTGAAAACTTAGCAACTGTCTATAGTAATAGTGCAACAACTATGCTTGATTTAAAGTATTCTGTACTGGATGCCTTCAAACGTTATTCCTTCCTTGATGGATATTCACAGTGGGGACATCTGGATAACAACATACGTGGTGGTGGTGTCGCAATGACTGTTGCAAACATCAATGGTAAACGTTGGTTCGTCAACTCATTTGGTAGCGACGGTAAGCATAAAATCAACCTCAACCAAGACCTTGCCCAACTTGAATCAACACTAGCTGAAGCGCAAAAACAAAATAGTCAAGCTCAAACAGCTCTTACAAATGCTAAATCAGAATTAGCAAACGCTTCACGCAAATATTCTTCTGCACTTGACGCGAAAACAGAAGCTGAGAAAGAATTGGCAAGCAAGACTGCTACTCCACTTCAAACAGAAATCGCTGAAAAGAACTTGCAACTTGCAAAACTTGCTTTGACTAATGCCGAAGAACGTAAAGCAACTGCTGAAAAAGCTGTTGAAAACTTCTCAAGAAGCCAAGCAGAAAAAGAAACTGCTCTTGAAACAGCTAAAGCAGAACTAGCTACAGCTCAAACGGCTCAAAATGATGCTGAAACTGCTCTTACAAGTGCGCAAGCCAAATTGCAAGCTGAAGAAAACAAGTTAGAAGCTCTTCAAGCTGAACAAGCGAAGCTACATGAAGAAAAAGACAAATTGGTGTCAGATGCTAAAGCAATTGCAACAGAATTGAGTGCTTATCTAAACGCAGATAAAAATCTTGCAGATGCGCAAGCAAAAGTAGCTGATTTGGAAACAAAACTAAAGCAAGCAAAATCTACTGCAAAATTGGCACAAGATAAATTAGACGCAGTTACAGCTAAATTGCAAGCTGAACAAGCTAAATTAGCTGAAATCCAAGAAGAGTTTGATAAGTTACTAGACTTAGAAAACAAAGCTAAAGAAAATGTAGTTGCAACTCTACCAGATGGAACTGTTGTTGCTGTAGACTCAAATTCTAATACTTTACCTAAAGAAAGTACTAAAAAAAATGTTGAGAAATCAAAGACAGCTTCACAATCAGCTAAAGATGTTGCTTTGGATGATAAAGAAGATGTTGTTGTGAAAGATAAGCAACAAACATATTCGGCTCCAGCCGTGAATTCAGATGCAGATGAAAAAGTGACATACTCACGAGTAGAACGTGCAAAATCATTACCAGATACTGGTGAGTCATCGAGTATTGCAATGTTGATACTCGGTGCAATTCTTGGAGTATTTGGACTTGTAACAGTACGTAGAAAGAATTAGAATAACATTGGACTATACTAATTTCGCCGAACACGGTATCGAACTTATGTATAAAAAATTGTGATTATTAAATTTTTAAACTTATAAATTGTGGTAAAAACTAAAAATTTATTTGGTCAACCACTTGTCAATTTCCTTAATTTCAACACTAACTAGCGTGTGATAATATCTTGATTTTATCGTATTTTGTTTATTTTAACGCTAATTTACATGTAGAGGCAGCTAAACACAACAGGAAAAGCCTTAATTAAAGGCTTTTTTGATAGTTCCATCTTTATAAGTTTTAAAAAATGAAACATCTTAAAATCTAATTTGTTCCCCATAAAGGAGTTATAAATATGAAACATATTATTATCATTGGGCACCCTAAACGAGAAAAGAGAACTCTATCTATCGAAAATAAGAAATATGAAATTAGTTTTGATGAATTTAAATCTGAGAAACACAATGAAGATCCTTTTATTTGGAATGATAATTTTCTTTATACATTCTGTCATACAAATGATTCTCTAAGTAAAAATGTCAGAGAATGGATTGAAGAAAAAGACGAAGTTTATTTTGTGTTTGTAGCTAAAGCTAAGGATGAAAATAATAAGGAAATCTTGGAAATTGACACAATTATAAAAGCTAAAGAACTATACGAATGGCCTGAAAAAGGACAAAGAAACAAAGAAATACTTCCTGAAATCTTTAATTCCAAAATAAAGAGTTACCACTTGCCAGATTGCTATGATGGTAATTTGACTGAACATAATAAAAAGAAGCTTTATACTTGTATAGGTGATGAAACTGAATCGTTTTTACCTATGAAAGAAAAAGGCGATTCTTTCAAACCATACTATTTCGATGAGAAGATTGCTAATAAAATTCTGAGTTTAATAACTGTTGAAGATAATCGGTCTTACTATGTAGCCAAAGAAACATCTCCTAGACTTCAAACCGATGAATTAAAGAAAATTTTTAAAGAAATATCAAAGGAAATTTTTGATATTATAACAAACTGTAAACAGGATAAAACCCCTCACTTAACTGGGAAACTATTAAAAGATTTAGATATGGATTATCGAAAAAAATAATTAAACAATTAGACTAGACAAAAAGGCTTTTTTGCTTTCTATCTTCCCTTTTTCATAATGTATTTCCGTTCAGGTGCTTCAATAGTCTCTACGATTTCAAATCCTTCTTTTTGATAAAGGTGCTGGGCTGCTTGATTTGCCTCGAAGACATTTAGAGAGATGCTGTCTATATCTCTATTTTCAAAGACCAGACTAACAAATTTCCTTAAAGCCTGTCTACCTAAGCCCTGCCCCTGTTTCTGGGGGTTGATAAAAAATCTCCCGATATGAAGATTGCTGTCTTCTAGCCTAATTTTCTGGATAAGCCCCACAAACTCTCGTCCATCAAAGATAGAAAAGATTCCTTCCAAATCTTGCAAGACTTGAATGGTTAAGGGAAAAGGAATCATTGTTCCCATCCATTGTTCTTGAAAGGATTTGCCAAGGGAGTTGGACCATTGGCATACGAGCTGAGCGTTCTCTGTAGTCACCTTTTCTTCAAAACGAATTGTCATCTTTGCCTCACCATATTATCTATGTTTCTCCATTATACTACTTCTCCTATTTTTTACGAATAGATAAGTATGATTGATTTTTATTTTTTTCTTGTTGGGAGCATTCTCGCTTCCTTTCTTGGTTTGGTCATTGACCGTTTTCCAGAGCAATCCATTATCCAACCTGCTAGTCACTGCGATTCCTGTCAAACTCGCTTGCGTCCCTTAGATTTGATTCCTATCCTCTCGCAGGTCTTTAATCGCTTTCGCTGTCGCTACTGTAAGGCTCCTTATCCAGTCTGGTATGCCCTCTTTGAACTAGGCTTAGGGCTCATCTTTCTGATTTACTCTTTGGAATTGCTTTCCTTGGGTCAAATCATCCTAATCACTGCTGGTTTGACCTTGGGCATCTACGACTTTCGCCATCAGGAATATCCCTTACTGGTCTGGATGACTTTCCACCTAATCCTCATGGCTTCCTCTGGCTTGAACCTGGTCATGGTCTTCTTCCTTATCCTTGGAAT
The DNA here is from genome assembly GCF_047464945.1 of Streptococcus mitis. Taxonomy (GTDB): domain Bacteria; phylum Bacillota; class Bacilli; order Lactobacillales; family Streptococcaceae; genus Streptococcus; species Streptococcus mitis_EA. The sequence continues at coordinate 178,023 of NZ_JASHAX010000004.1, forward strand.
TTTGGCTCATTTTATCAATATCCGCATGGGAGCAGGTGACTTTCTCTTTTTAGCTTCTTGTGCTCTCGTCTTTAGCGTAACGGAGTTACTGATCTTGATTCAGTTTGCTTCTGCAACAGGGATTCTAGCTTTTCTCCTACAAAAGAAAAAGGAAAGACTTCCTTTTGTGCCTTTCCTCTTACTCGCTGCTTGTGTGATTATTTTTGGTAAGCTACTGCTTGTTTGATAAAGTCCTGAATCGACTCTCCTTGATGGAGAGCTTTTACAATTTTTGAACCGACGATGACACCATCTGACACCGCATTGAAGCGTTCTACATCGGCTTGACTAGATACACCAAAACCTGTCAAGACTGGGATATCGGCCACTTGATGCAATTGTGCCAAGTGCTTATCCAAGTCTGCACGGTAATTGCCTGATTTCCCTGTCACCCCATTGATGGCAACTGCATAGACAAAGCCTTCTGCCCCTTCAATCAACTCTTTCTGACGCTCAATCCCTGTCGTCAAACTAACTAGGGGAATCAAGGCGATATCTGTACCCACCAGAAATGGCTCTACAAAGTTGGCATGTTCATGGGGCAGGTCTGGGATAATCAAGCCCTTCACAGCTGTATCAGCCAGATCTTTGACAAAATTCTCCACACCATACTGAAAGAGGGGGTTGAAGTAGGTCATGATAACCAGTGGAACTTCTGTTTCAATGGTTTTTAAGTTTTCAACCAAAGCCTGAGTAGAGGTCCCGTGGGCTAAACTGCGCAAGCCAGCTTCTTCGATAACAGGTCCATCTGCGACAGGATCTGAAAAGGGAATACCCACTTCAATGGCAGAGACACCCAAATCTTCTAAAAAGTGGATTGTTTCTCCGAGTCCATCCAAACCTTTTTCGTGGTCACCAGCCATGATATAGGGAACGAAAATTCCTTTTCCAGTTGCTTTAATAGCGTTCAATTTTTCTGTTAGTGTCTTAGGCATGAGCTTCTCCCTTCTTTGCTGCATCTGCTTCCAAGCGGTCTTTGACTTGAACTACATCCTTGTCCCCACGACCTGATAGGCAGACAATCATAGACTTGTCTGGACCGAGTTCTTTGGCCAATTTCACCGCAAAGGCGATAGCATGGCTAGATTCCAAGGCTGGGATAATCCCTTCCACACGAGACAAGAGTTGGAATCCTTCCAAGGCTTCCTCGTCCGTCACAGGAACATAGCTGGCACGTTTGATATCGTGGTAGTGAGAATGTTCTGGACCGATACCAGGATAGTCCAAACCTGCTGAGATAGAGAAGGCTTCAAGAATTTGACCATGGGCATCTTGGAGCACATCCATGAGAGAACCGTGAAGAACACCAGGACGACCCTTGGTCAAGGTAGCTGCGTGGTGCTCTGTATCCACACCAAGTCCTGCTGCTTCAGCCCCATACATAGCTACAGACTCATCTTCTACAAAGGGATGGAAGAGCCCGATAGCATTCGACCCACCACCAACACAGGCTACTAGGGCATCTGGCAGATCTTGACCTGTCAAGTCACGGTACTGTTGTTTAGCTTCTCGACCAATGACACTTTGGAAGTCACGAACAATTTCTGGGAATGGATGAGGCCCCAAGGCAGAACCAAGGATATAGTGGGTATCATCGATATTAGCCACCCATGAACGAAGGGCTGCATTGACCGCATCCTTGAGCACGCGCGAACCATCTGTCACAGCCTCAACCTTGGCTCCTAAAAGCTCCATACGGAAGACATTGAGGGCTTGGCGTTTAACATCCTCTTCACCCATATAGATAGTACATTCCATGTTAAAGAGGGCTGCAGCTGTTGCAGTTGCCACACCGTGCTGACCAGCACCTGTTTCAGCGATAATTTTCTTTTTGCCCATGCGTTTTGCAAGCAGAACTTGTCCTAAGGCATTGTTAATCTTGTGGGCTCCTGTATGGTTAAGATCTTCACGTTTAAGGTAAATCTTGGCTCCACCGATATGCTGGGTCAGGTTTTTTGCGTAGTAAAGGGGAGTTTCACGTCCTACGTACTGGCGCAAAAGTTGGTTCAATTCCTCTTGGAAACTTGAGTCTGCCTGACTTTCACGATAAGCCTTTTCCAACTCCAAAACTGCTGTCATCAATGTTTCTGGGACAAAACGTCCGCCGAATTTCCCGTAAAATCCATCTTTATTAGGTTCTTGATATGCCATTCTTTACCCTCTCTATAAATCTTCTAATCTTTTCATGATCTTTTTGTCCGTCTGTCTCCACTCCGCTCGATACATCTACTGCATAGGGAGTAAAGTGTTGAATTGCTTTTACTACATTGTCTTCCTTAAGCCCACCTGCGATAAAGAAGGGCTGAGTTAATTCTGTCGTATCCAGTTGTCCCCAGTCAAAGGTCTGGCCACTCCCTGCCACAGGGGCATCAAAGAGTAGATAGTCTGCCTGAGAATTGGGCACATGACCCTCTCCATCCACTTGCACAGCCTGAATACTGGCACAAGGCAAATTCTCAAACAAATCATCCGCCACCTGACTGTGAACTTGAACCAAGTCCAAGCCAACTTTGTCAATCACTTCTAGCAGTTCTGCCCGACTTGGTGAAACAAATACACCAACCTTTTTCACATCTGCAGGAATAAGTTTTACCAGCTCGGCAGCCTGATCCAAAGTCACCTGTCTTTTACTAGGTGCAAAGACAAAACCGATATAGTCTGCTCCTGCTGATACAGCTGTCTCCACCGCTTCTTTGGTCGATAGTCCACAAATCTTAACCTTTGTCAATCTGCAACTCCTTGATTCTATGGGCTACATCTTCTGCCTGCATAAGAGCTGTCCCAACTAAAATTCCATTAAAGTATGGTGCTACTCGTTCCGCATCCTGCCCTGTGAAAATAGCAGATTCAGAAATGTACAAGCAATCATCTTTGAAATGTTTAGCCAAATCTACACTGGTCTGCAAGTCAACTTCAAAGGTGGTCAAGTTGCGGTTATTGACCCCGATAATTTGAGCACCAAGGCGGTGAGCTACCTCTAGTTCAGCTAAATTGTGAGTTTCCACTAAAACTTCCAGACCAAGCTCTGTCGCATAGTCAAAAAGTTCCTTGAGGCGTTCTTCGGACAAGGCTGCCACGATGAGCAAGATAACTGTTGCACCTGCATTGCGAGCTCGAATGATTTGCTTTTCATCGATGATAAAGTCCTTGTTAAGCGTCGGAATCTCTACCTGACTGGAAATCTCCCGTAGATAATCCAAATGTCCTTTAAAGAAAATTTCATCTGTCAAAACCGAAATCATCACTGCTCCATTTGCTTCATAAGTCTGGGCCTGTTGCACAATATCCACATTGAGATTGATATCTCCCAAACTAGGGCTAGCTTTCTTGACCTCAGCGATTACCTGTAAACTGTCTTGATGATTCTTCAAAAATTCTGCCAAGCGATAGGTCTGGCGCAGGGGCTGGATTTCCTCCAGCTCCATCTGCTCAACCTCACGCGTCTTCTGCTCCAAGATTCGTGCTAAAAATTCCTGACTCATTTTTGGTACTCCTGTAACAGTCTGAGTTTTTCAAGGGCCTTGCCACTAGCAATGACTTGACGAGCTAAGGCAACTCCTTCCTTGATACTAGCTACTTTACCATTAGCATAGAAACCAAGACCAGCATTTAAAACTGTAGTTTCCAAGAATGGACTTGGTTCATTTTTAAGAACGCTAAGCAAAATTTCTGCATTTTCCTGAGCATTGCCTCCACGAATGTCTTCGATAGCGTAGCCTTCCATTCCCAAATCCTCTGGAGTAAAGCTTGACAAAGTGATTTCGCCATTTTCAAGAAGAGCAATCGTGGTTGTTCCATTCAAACCAGCTTCATCCAATCCTTCTGGTCCAGCAACCACGATGGCACGTTTGCGACCCATATTTTTCAATACCTGAGCTGTACTTTCTAGCAGTTCTGGACGACTAATACCAAGAAGCTGTGTTTCCAAAGCCATTGGGTGAATCAGAGGACCAGTCAAGTTCATGATCGTTGGAATTCCTAGTTCCAAACGAGCTGGCATGATGTATTTCATAGCTGGGTGCATATTTTTAGCAAAGAGAAAGACGATGCCAGTTTTATCAAAGACCTTACCTAGTTCAGCGGGTTTGAGGTCAAGGTTAATACCCAAGGCTTCGAGAACATCTGCAGAACCAGATTTAGAAGAAATCGAGCGGTTACCGTGCTTGGCCATGTGAACACCGCCACCAGCCAAGACAAAGGCTGCAGTTGTGGAAATATTAAAACTGAAAGACTTATCCCCACCTGTACCACAGTTGTCCATGGCATCATGAATCTCAGTTGGAATGTGTTGGGCATGTCCTCTCATGACTTGGGCAATGGCTGTGCGTTCTTCAGGTGTTTCCCCCTTCATCTTAAGAGCTAAGAGGAGAGAAGCAATCTGCGCCTCCGTTACACGCCCAGTTACGATACGCTCGATGACATCCGTCATTTCCACACCTGATAAATTTTCAAATTTTGCTAGTTTTTCAATAATCTCTTTCATCCTAGTTTCCTCACTTTACAACCTTCTCGATAAAATTCCGAATAGAAGACAAGCCATCTGGCGTTCCGATACTCTCTGGATGGTACTGGAAGCCATAAATCGGTAGGTTTTTATGTTGAATCCCCATGATGGCTTGGTCATCAGTCGAACGAGCTGTCACTTCAAAGTCTTCTGGCATTTCTTCAATCAAGATACTGTGGTAACGCATGACCGCACGGCCATCCTCGATACCTTGATACAAAACAGATGGCGCTTCAAAGCTGATATTGCTCTGTTTCCCATGCATGACTTTTGGAGCCAAACCTAACTTACCACCAAAGACTTCTGCAATGGCTTGGTGGCCCAAACAAATCCCAAGAATCGGCTTCTTGCCAGCAAAGTCACGAATCATGTCTTCCATCTTTCCAGCATCAACTGGCCAACCAGGACCAGGAGAAAAGACCAGACCATCTGCTTTTTCAGCTTCTTCATACAGCTTGGGATCATCATTTCTCAAGACCTGCACTTCTGCAAAATTCCCAATGTATTGCGCCAAGTTATAGGTAAAAGAATCATAGTTATCAATCAATAAAATCATGGTCTTAGTTCTCCAATTCTAGTCATAGATTTAGCCTTGTTAATGGTTTCTTGGTATTCGTTTTGGGCGATAGAGTCATAGACAATCCCTGCCCCAGCCTGCACATAGGCTGTTTGATTTTTGAGAATCATAGTTCGGATGGCAATGGCGAAATCCATATCACCCGTCGCAGACAAGTAGCCGATTGCTCCTGCGTATACGCCCCGTTTTTCTGTTTCCAATTCATAGATGCGTCTCATAGCCCTAATCTTTGGTGCTCCTGAAACTGTTCCAGCTGGAAGTGTTGATTTCAAGGCATCCATGGCAGTTAATTCTGGAAGCAAACGCCCCTTGACCACGCTGGTCAAATGCATGACATAGCGGAAGAGCTCCACTTCCATATACTTGGTAACTTGGACACTGGCTGTTTCAGAGATGCGACCAATATCGTTACGCCCCAAGTCTACTAACATCCGATGTTCTGCTGTTTCCTTCTCATCAGAAAGCAGGTCTGTCGCCAAGGCCTTATCCTCTTCATCCGTAGCCCCTCTTGGTCGCGTACCTGCAATCGGATTGGTAGTTACGATACCATTTTTTACAGAAACCAAACTTTCTGGACTGGCACCGATGATTTGATAATCCCCAAAATCATAGAAATAGAGGTAATTAGATGGGTTGGTCACGCGGAGATTTCTGTAGAAGTCAAATGGATTTCCAGTAACTTCTGCTGAGAAGCGCTGACTGAGTACACATTGGAACATATCCCCGTTACGAATCAAGTCGCGAGCGGTTTCCACCATTTCCTCAAACTTCTGAGGAGCAATGTGCGGTTTGAAGTTAAGTGGTGATAAATCCAAATCTTCAAATTCATTTGGAGCAGGAATGCGTAGTTCCTCAAGCACTTGATTCAAGGCTTTTTCTAAGTCTTCTTGACTGCGCTCGCTGTAGAGAGCATCCTCAATGACATGGATTTTTTCCTTCTTATGGTCAAAAACCATGTAACTCTCATAAACAAAGAAATGCATGTCTGGTGTCCCAATGGTATCCTCAGGAATTTGACCAATTTCTTCATAGAGCGAAATCATATCGTAACCGACAAAGCCAATAGCTCCCCCACCAAAAGGTAGGTCTGAATGATGCTGGCTCTTATGAGTCACTTCATATAGGAAATCCAAGGGATCCTGATCAATCACTTGACCATTTTGATAGAGAACTCCATTTTCAAACTTAATCTCAAAAACTGGATTATAAGCTAGGATAGAAAAACGAGCTGTTTCCTTGTCTCTCGGAATACTCTCTAAAATAACCTTGTGTTGCCCCTTTAGGCGCATATAAGCCAAGATTGGTGATAAGACATCTCCATGAATGATTCGTTCCATTGTAATTTCCCTTTCGATTCTTTTCTTTGTAGACTTTTAGTCTTAATTTATGATTTTTTTCTATTTCCCTTAAATAGTGCGGACGGGAGGTAAAATTATCCAGTGGATGATTTTAGAGATCCATGAAATGAAAGACCTAATTTTTGAGCCTTAGGTCTCAAAAATTCCGTTCTAGAGAAGCATCTTTGCTTCTCTAGAATACCACTATGGCGGGAAATAGCGGTTTAATGCTCACTTCGTTCGCAAATATTTTATAGAAATTTATCTAGTGATAAAGCATAATTTAAAACTGATAGCCATATCTACGATAAATATATAAAAATCCCCACGCAAAATAACTTGCGTGAGGACGAAATTCGCGGTGCCACCTCAATTATAGGATTTCTCCTATCTCTCATTCCTGTCTCAGATACCTCCTGTAACAGGCTGTGCGATAAAGGGCACTCCCTTGAGAATTATGTTTTCTTCTCTCGTTTCAGATGGACCCAACCTTACAGCTTTCTCTGCTTGTTTCCAGCAACCACAAGCTCTCTGTGAGAGAAAAGACTGTAATTTTTCCATCTATTATTTTTTAGCTTCTAGATAGTCTGCAATTGCAGCTACGTCCTTGTCTCCACGACCAGAGACATTGATGATGATAATGTCGTCTTTACTTAGTTTCGGTGCACGTTTAACTGCTTCTGCGATAGCGTGCGAACTTTCAATCGCTGGGATAATTCCTTCAGTCTTGCTGAGAAGGAGGAGAGCCTGAACAGCTTCTTCATCCGTCGCTGCAACATATTCCACGCGACCTGAATCTTTAAAGTAGGCGTGTTCTGGGCCAACCCCTGGATAGTCCAATCCAGCTGAGATAGAGTAAACTGGAGCTAGCTCTCCATCTTCCTTAAAGACTGCATAAGTCTTCATGCCATCGACAATTCCGATACTACCTTTTGTCATAGTAGCTGCGTGCTTGTCTGTGTCAAGTCCATGACCAGCAGCTTCGACCCCAACCAATTTAACTTCTTCATCAGCCACATACTGAGAAAAAGCACCAATAGCATTAGAACCACCACCTACACAGGCAATAACGTAGTCTGGTAAACGACCTTCTTTTTCTAAGATTTGACGGCGAGATTCTTCACTGATGACCTTTTGGAACTCATGAACAATGGTTGGATATGGGTGAGGTCCCACAGCAGATCCCAGAACATAAAAGGCTTCAAGGTCATTCATCCATGCTCCAAAGGCTGCATCAACAGCATCTTTGAGGGTACGAGTCCCTGTTTCAACTGCGTGAACAGTTGCTCCCATCATCTCCATACGGAAAACATTGAGACGTTGACGTTCCACATCCTCTGCTCCCATGTAGACATCACAGGCCATACCAAACTTGGCTGCAGCCGCTGCTGTCGCAACACCGTGCTGACCAGCTCCTGTTTCTGCGATTACTCGTTTTTTGCCCATGCGTTTAGCAAGAAGAATTTGTCCTAAAACGTTATTGAGTTTGTGAGAACCAAGATGGTTAAGGTCTTCGCGCTTGAGATAAATCTTAGCGCCACCTAAGTGCTCTGTCAAACTTTCTGCAAAATAGAGCGGTGTTTCGCGACCGGAATAATCCTTCAAGTAATGGCGAAATTCTGCCAAAAATTCTGGATCATCCTTGTACTTTTCAAATGTCACTTCCAACTCATCCAACAAAGCCTGAATCGGCTCCGGTACAAAACTACCACCAAATTGTCCAAAATAACCTTTAGTTGTCATAAAATTTTCCTCTTTCTGTATAAATCCGGCCTTTTTGTTTGCTTTTAGTAGTAGGCAAGGAGCTGCAGATAGAACTCAAGTTCATCAAAGCGACTTAACGCCCTAATAAAAGATAAACAAAATGACGGATAGAAAAACGCCCACACACAGAATTAAATTCCGTGTGAGGGCGTTAGTAACGCGGTGCCACCTCAATTATAAAGGAACTATCCCCTTTACATCTCTACCTTGTCTAACAACAAGTTGCACTGTAAGGTGTGCGCACCGAATTTTCATTGTTTCAAATTCATTTTTAAAATCAGCCCACTTTCACCACTTCCAACCACCTGTTCACAATCACCACAGGCTCCCTGAAGATCAAAAATAGTTACTTTTCTGATTTGTTGAACTTATTTTAATACTTTGTTTTTTCTTTGTCAAGACTTTTTTACGATTTTTTTGATAAAGTTAGCACTTTTTCAGAAACTGTTTTGAAAGTCTCAATGATATAGTCCACTTCTTCATCGCTTAATTTAGTATGAAGTGGAAGCGTAATTTCATTTTCAAAGAAGGCATAGGCCTTAGGATAATTCGCCATATCAAAACCAAGATTCTTATAGGCTGTCAAGAGCGGAAGTGGTTTATAATGTACATTACTTGCGATTCCTGCTTTGGCCAATTCTTGGATGATGAGGTTACGTTCTTCTAAACTTGCTCCGTCTACATGGGTGATGTAGAGGTGGCGTGAAGATTCGACACTATCAGTCTTGTGTGCCAATGGATGGATACGAGAACCTGCAAAGCCACGGTCATAGCGGTCCACAATGTCCTTACGACGTTCTAGCAAAGCTGGATAACGGTCCAATTGTACCAAACCAAGTGACGCCATGATATCTGTCATATTGCACTTGTAGGCTGGTGTGACGATATCGTATTCCCATGAACCCAGTTGCATCTTAGCAAGGGCATCCTTAGTTTGTCCGTGAAGGGAAAGAATTTGGAATTCCTTGTACATTTCTTCGTCATCAATCGCTGGATTGGCTTTCCAAGTGGCACTTCCACCTTCTGCAGTTGTAAAGTTCTTAACGGCATGGAATGAGAAGGAAGTAAAGTCAGCGATAGAACCAGCAGGTTGCCCTTTATAAGTTGATCCCAAAGCATGGGCACTATCAGAAACAATCACGATACGATTAAAGGCCTGTTGCCACTTGCTTGAAGCAGCAAAAAGGTCGCGTTTCTTCTCCACAACTTGGAACAAACGGTCATAATCGCAAACAATCCCTGCAAGTTCTACTGGGATAATCACTTTAGTCTTTTCAGTGATAGCTTGCTCCAGCAAGTCATAGTCCATTTCAAAAGTATCTGCTTGGATATCCACCATGACAGGGGTCGCCCCTACGTGAGTGATGACACTACATGAAGCTGTATAAGTCATAGCTGGAACGATGACTTCATCTCCAGAACCCACTTCAAGCACACGTAAAATCAACTCAAGAGCGGCAGTTGCAGAGTTAAGACAGACAGTCTTAGGCGTCTGTGTATATTGAGACAAGCGACGCTCCAGTTCTTTTGTCTTAGGACCTGTTGTGATCCAACCAGAACGCAGGGTATCCGCTACTTCAGCAATTTCTGCTTCCGTAATATCGGGTGGTGAAAATGGAATATTGTAATTTGGCATTGATTTGCTCCTTTTATCTGTACTCATTTTCTCATGACTACTTTATTTTAGCACTTCAAACACGGTTTGAAACATGATTTTGATGTCTCCAAGGAAACTAAACTCTCGGAGATAGGCGAGGTTATAGCGCATCTTTTCAGGAAGGACGTGTTCGACATAGGCTTGGTCAACCGACAGACCTTTCTCCGTCATTTGACTGATAATAGTGTCCTCATCCTTGTAGTTGATGCTGGCTGGAGAGGTAATCCCTGCTGGCAAAAGCAAGGTTGCCATCATTTCAGGGCTATACTGCTCTGTGTAGCGTGGTACTTCAGGTCGTGTGCCGACAAAGGACATTTCTCCTTTCAAGACATTGACCAGCTGAGGCAGTTCGTCCAAACGCACACGGCGGATGAAATTGCCAACCTTGGTAATGCGACTATCATTAGCAGAAGTCACCAAACTTCCTTTTTTGTCTGCATCCGTCACCATGGTACGGAACTTCCAAATCTTGAAAGGTCGATTGTACTGGGTCACGCGCTCTTGCTTGTAAATCACTGGCCCCTTGCTATCCAACTTGATCCAAATGCTCAAGATGAGAAAGATGGGAGAGGTCAGAATCAGCAAGACTACGGCTAGAACCCAGTCCAAGCAACGCTTGAAAATCAGCGAACCCTTCCTTTTAGAGACAAGCTGGTAGTAAGACTCAACCTCGCTTGATTTCATTTCCACGGGCAAGTCTTCCCATTTCAGCATGCTGTTTCTCCTTTGTTTTTATTATACTATTTGTCAACATTTTTCATTATACCACAAAATGGAAAAGGCGGTGAAAGAAATCTGTAATTTGAAGGATTTCATTCTTACACTCAATGAAAATCAAAGTATAGCTTTTAGGTTGCAGATAAAGCTGACCTTGTTTTAAGAGATTTTCAAAGAATATTAAGACATGGCCCCTGCCTGCAAGCTATACATCTTGTGATAGGTTCCTCCCAAGGCCAAGAGTTCCTCATGGCTTCCACTCTCGATAATGCACCCCTTATCCAAAACATAGATACAGTTGGCATCTTGGATTGTAGAAAGGCGATGGGCGATGGCAATGGTTGTCCGCCCCTGCCTCATCTTCGCCAGAGAAGCTTGAACCAGACTTTCTGTTTCAGAGTCAATATTGGCTGTCGCTTCATCCAAAATCAAGATTTTAGGCTGGCTGGCGACTGTTCTGGCAAAGGCAAGAAGTTGACGCTGACCAGTAGAGAAGCTCGAACCACGCTCGGAAACAGGGGAATCATAACCTTGAGGAAGATCCTGAATAAAGGAATCTGCATCCACGAAGGCTGCTGCAGCCTGGACCTGCTCATCACTGATTTCTTGGTACATGGCGATATTGGACTTAATGGTCCCATGATAGAGGAAGGGATCCTGCAAGACTAGACCGATATTTTTTCTCAGCTCTTCCTGACTGTAGTCCCGGATATCTACATCATCCAAGAGAACTCGCCCTGACTGGAATTCATAAAAACGCATGAGGACATTGATAATCGAAGATTTCCCTGAACCTGTATGACCCACAAAGGCAATGGTTTCACCCTTATTAACGGAGAAGGAAATGTCATCCAGAATCGGATGTTTTCCATCATAAGAGAAACATACATGTTCAAAACGGATACTGCCTTCTTTGACTTTAGACTGCCCATCTTTCTGAAGAGGTTCATAGGTCCTCTCGTCTATCAGGGCAAAGACACGACCTGCAGAAACCATAGACGTTTGCAGGGTTGAGAAGTTTTGCGTTACTTCAATCAAGGGGTCAAAAAGGCGGTTGATGTACTGGATAAAGGCATACATAGTCCCGGCAGTTATTCCCAGATAAAGCCCACGGTAACCAAAATAGGCCATCAAGACAGCGTATCCTAAGAGTTTCAGCAAACTCATGGCAGGTCTCAAAAAGAGGGCATCCAAGGCTACAGAACGGTTGGCGTAGACCAAGTGTTCTTGGTTGATTTCATCAAACTCTGACTGTAGGCGCTTCTCTTGATTAAAGGCCTGAATAATCCTGATGCCCTCGATGTTTTCAGCCAGCTTGCTATTGATATCTGACAAGAGACTTCTAGTTTTCTCAATGATTTTCACTGATTTTTTCCGATAGAGATTGACCAAAAGGAAAATCAAAGGGAGAAAGAGCAAGACTAAAGCTGTCAAACGGAAATCCAGCACCAACATAGTATAAAGAGTTGTCAGAAAGATGAAAACTGCTGAGATAAAGCTAGATAAAATCCCCGAAAACATATCGCTGATGGTCTCGGTGTCATTTGTCAAACGAGAGACGATGGAGCCTGCTGGCGTCTTGTCAAAGTAAGACATACCCAGTTTTTCCGTATTGGCAAAGGCATCCCGACGAATATCCCTAACAATACTGTATGACACCCGTGCAAAGAGAAGATTACCGACATACTGGACCAGAGTTTGTAGGATATAAAGACCATAGTAGACCAGCAAAACGGTTACAGCGAGTTGGTTGAGATTGCTGAGATACTGGTCGATAAAGTGGGAAGCCACAAGGGGAATGACACTTTTGATGACCGTCGTCGCTAGGAGAAAACTGAGTGCCAAAAAGGTCAGGAGGCCGTAAGGCTTGAGATAGGACATCAAGCGCTTCAATACAGTCCATTGTTCTTGTTTATTCTGCATCTTCTTCTCCTTTCATTTCCAGCTGCTGAGACTGGTAGGTTTGAGCATACCAGCCATCCAAAGCTAGCAAGTCTTCGTGCCTGCCTCGTTCGATGATTTGGCCATTTTGCAGGACTAAAATCAAATCTGCATGGACAACTGCACTGAGGCGATGAGCCGTGATAATGGTTGTCTTGTCCTGACGCGTTTCCTTAAGATTGTCGATAATGGCATATTCTGTCTTGGCATCCACGGCTGACAAGGAATCATCTAAAATCAAGATATCAGGGTCTAAAATCATAGCCCGACTCATAGCCAGACGTTGCTTTTGCCCACCAGAAAGACTGACTCCCTTTTCACCAATCAACGTATCAAAGCCTTGAGGCATAGCTACAATGTCTTGATATACTTGAGCTAGCTTGGTCGCTTCCTCGACCGCTGAAAGAGGCAAGTTAGGGTTAGCAAAGCGGATATTGTCTAAGATAGAGGTCGCAAAGAGGAACTGGTCCTGAGGAACATAGCCCATGAGACTGCGAAGGTCTGTCAGACGATAGTCCCGAATATCATGACCGTTTAGGTAAATGGCACCCTTATCCACATCGTATTCACGCAAGAGGAGTTTGATCAAGGACGTTTTACCAGAACCTGTCTGCCCGACCAAGCCTAGAGTTTGCCCTTTTTCTAAACTAAAGTGAATATTTGTCAGCGTTTCCTCATTTTCAAAGGCAAAGCTGTCAATATCGTACTCCAAGCGCCCATTTTCAATACTGTCTAGAGGAAACTCAGTGTCTTGTACAGGTGATTCCTGAGACAAAAGTTCCTCAATCCGCTGGTAAGAAACCTTGCCTCGCTGAGTAATATTAAAGAGGAAGCCGATGGCCATGAGAGGCCAAACCAGCATATCCAAATAGCTGATAAAGGTGACCAGATTCCCAACCGTGATCTGCCCTTTCTGAACCATCAAGGAGCCAACCAAAAGCGTTAAAACATAGGAGGAGCCAACAAACAAGAGAACCATAGGGTCAAAGAGACTATCGTATTTCATGGTTTGCAGGTTCTTCTGGAAGGTCAATTCATTGACTGCCTGAAAGGACTTCAACTCATCTGCCTGATACCCGAAAGACTTGGTCACTTTAATACCCGATACAGACTCCTGCACCTTATTATTGAGTTCAGAAAAGGCAGCCTGTGATTGGCCAAAGGCCTTGTGGGTCTTTCTCCCTAGACGACTGGTCGCATAAGCCATGAAAGGCAGGGGCAGAATGGCAACCAAGGTCATTTGCCATGAAATGCTAAAGAGCATGGTCATCAAGGTCACTAAAGCCGTGATAGAGGCATCCACGGCAGACATAACACCACCCCCTGCCAGACGCGTTAGGGCATTGATATCATTGGTTGCGTGTGCCATCAGGTCCCCCGTCCGGTAGGTTTGATAAAAAGCTGGAGACATTTTTGTGAAATGTTCAAATAAGCGAGAGCGCATAATCTGTCCCAAACGGTAGGAAGTCCCAAGGATATACATACGCCAAACATAGCGCAGATAGTACATCCCAAAGGCTGAAAGAAGCAAGTAAAATAGGGCAAGAAGGAGGTCCTGCTGGGTTAATTGCCCCGATGTGATGGCATCAATGACCCTCCCCATAACCATTGGGGGAATGAGGTTGAGGACGGAAACCAAGACCAGAGCCACAATCCCGACTAAATAACGGCGTTTTTCTAACTTGAAAAACCACCAAAGTTTTTGAATAATGGACATAACATCCCTTTCTGATTGCAAATAGAAACCTGAGGCCAAGACCCCAGGTTTTTCTTATTCATAGGTTACGACTGTGACCGCACCCTTGTCATACTCAGCGATAAAGATATTGGCTACATTGTCATGCCCTTGCTTGCTGAGGTTATCAAGCAACCACTCTTCGTTACGACCAATCGACTCCAAAACATCGACTTGTATCACACCGTCAGTCACAACTGGATACTTAGGATTTTCATCTCCCATTTGGACCACGATGAGTTGGCCATTTTGCTCCTGCACAGCGCGTTTGACCTGCTTCATCTGGAAAATCCCTTGGCTACGAAGCTTGAGGGCTACTTCCGCTGCAGACAAACCAACTGAACGACAGGCTTCTGGGTCAATCTGACCATTTTTGATGAGGAGAGTTGGCTTACCATCAATCAAGCGTTTGACAAAATGAACATTGTTACTAAGCCACTTGAGGGTCAAAACCAAAATCGTCCACATCATCAAAATCACTGCGTACTGGAGAATGCTAATAGAACTATTGTAAATCACCCCACCGATAATACCACCGAGAACATAGTTCTGAATTTGGTCTGTCGCAGAGTTAGGCGCCAGATTTCCCTTTCCTGTCACATTGATAACAAAAACAAGCGAGAAAAGACCCAAGGCCAGTTTGATTAAAATTTCCATATAATTGAGTGTCATTTGTTTACCTCCACCAATTCAATAGCGTCTGTTTGATGCAATTCTAATTTCTCTAAAAGATACTTGTCTGGTTGGCTCCCGTTCATGGCACGATAGAAATTTGAACCTACCTTGATAAGTGCTCCATCAGTGGCTGCAGAAGTATTGACATAAACTTCTGATTTATCCACTCCCAAGTCTTTGGAAACAACCTCTATGAAATGAAGTGAAGTTTGAAATTGGTTGTTAGAGGCTTGATTGGTCTGGTATTTTGAGATTGTCACCAAAAGCATGGCCACCAAGGTCAAGGCCAAAATCATGACCAATTCCCGAAACTTAGTCCCCTTTTTATCTCGATAGGCTTTAAAAGCAAAAAATCCTGTGATAGCTAGGAGCACAATCCCAAAGCCAATCATCATTCCATTTTGCTGACTGATTTGGCTAAGTACATAGTCATATGAGTAAAATTTCATTTATTTTCACTCCCTTTCATAAAATCATTCTTCATTATAAACGAAAGAGAGTGATTTTTCAAGCCATACGTTGGGGAAATAGACTTATCAGACCAACTTCTCTAACTAATGACTCAAATACCTGTTTCAAGATTCTAATTTTGATAATTGATAAGAATAGACACTAGGAATTATCACTACAAAGAAAAGTGTCAAGAAGAATACCCAGTAAACATATAGTTGCACAAAGGAATTTAGAAACAATAACAATCCTCCTAATACCCAAATTTTTCCAGCTAATCGATGTGTTTTTCTCCAGTTTTTATCACTCTCCAAGGTCCACGGAAGTCGAATACCGATTATATAATTTCGGTGTGTTTTTGGTAGATAATTTCCAATTACGATCATCACGACTCCCATAAAAATCTGAGCTAGTAGCCCACTCATCATGGAATAACCCAAAAATTCTCCGTATATAGAAATCATTGATAGACAAGATACAAAAGGAATAATCCAGTAAATCAAAACTTGTATTTTTGAACTGATATTGCTAGATTTAGGATCCTTAATCATTAAAAATAGAAGCACCCAATGCATCAAAAGCATGAGAGCCGGCAATCCAAAGATAGCAAACACTTTATGATTGTAGCCATCTGCTTGACCCAGTAGATTAAAATGAGTGGGTATCTCCTCTGGTAATTGATTCCAGAAAACACAACCTACAAGGGAAGGTAGTAGGATGAGAATGCTCGTAAATAATACCAATTTCTTATTGATTTTTATCTTCATCAAAATGATCTCCTTTCAGATCTGCTAACCAAACCATTATATCCTCTAAAACCGATGTATTTAACTCATAATAAATAAAGTTTTTTTCTTTCATTTCATGAATCAAATCCGCTGCTTTCAAAATCGTGAGATGGTGTGAAATAGTTGCACCAGTCAACTCGAATTGACTGGCAATTTCTCCTGCAGATAATCTACCTGCTTTGAGTAAATTTAAAATCTCTCTCCTAACTGGATGAGATAAGGCTTTAAAACTATTTGCAAAACTCATAATGACTCCTTTCCCTTTGTAATATTAGTAGGGCTAGGAATAAGCAAGGTAGAACTGATAGCATTCCGGTCGGTGATGGGCCTAAAATCAAGAGGCTTGAAACTTTTTCTCCTGGTAATTGAAAGAGTAACCCAAGACCTGCAGTTGCATTGATTGCCCCATGAAATAGGGCAGAAGCCCAGATAGAACCTGTCTTTTCCAACAACCAGCTCAACAATATTCCTAGGCTAAAACAAAATAGAAACATAGCAACAACTCCCAAAACGGGATAAGCAAAATAAGTAAGGCCATAATTATATCCTTGCAAATTGATTGGTAAATGCCATAGACTCCAAATGAGAGCAAGTAAGACATGAGTCTGGACTAGTGAAAAGCGTTCTCTTAGCACTGGATAAAGATAGCCACGCCAACCAATTTCCTCTCCCAATGCAAAGAAACTATTAAGAAAAGGAGCGTAGGTCAAACTAGCTAGGATTTGAATCAAGAGCAAGGAAGATAAGGGAATGGCTGATTGAGAGACACCTTTTTCTTGTAAGATGGCTTGAATAGATTCAAAACCAAGGCTGAAATTGCTAGGGAATACAAGAAAATAAAGTCCTGCTCCTAAAAAACTGATGACTGCTGGTAACCAGATAGCTAGTAAGTAAAAGCGCCAGTTGCTCTTGAGATTCACAACTAATTTAGATTTGATTCCACTAGGTTGATTCGTGATTTTCCCTAAAATATAGACTGCAAGTGCAGGCATCCACATGGCTACAATACTAGCAAGCTGACTCCATGGAGAATTTAGACCAACACCACTTAGCCATAGTGCCAGCCATATTATCCAAGCAAGGGCATAAGCCAAGACCACAAAAAGAAGGATTGTTCTCTTATTTGACATATATGTAACTTCACTTTCTATTTAGATGTTTTTCTAAATAGCATTATACACCTTTCTATTCTAAACACAAGAGCTATTTAGATTTTTTTCTAAATAGTTTAGGAGATTTTTATTTTCTCAGGATAAAGTCTAAATAGTAATTTTCAAACCATACGTTGGGGAAATAGACCTTTTTTTGGTATAATAAAATCTATAATCTGAATGAAAAAGGTAACTTTATGAAACTCATCTCATGGAATATTGATTCCCTAAACGCTGCCCTAACTAGTGACTCAGCACGCGCCAAATTGTCCCAAGAAGTCTTACAAACCTTGGTCGCTGAAAATGCTGATATCATTGCTATCCAAGAAACCAAGCTTTCTGCCAAAGGTCCTACAAAGAAACACTTGGAAATTTTAGAAGAACTCTTCCCAGGCTACGAAAACACGTGGCGCTCTTCCCAAGAGCCTGCCCGTAAAGGCTATGCTGGAACCATGTTCCTTTATAAGAAAGAACTCACACCCACTGTCACTTTCCCAGAAATCGGTGCCCCTTCTACCATGGACTTCGAAGGCCGTATCATCACTCTAGAATTTGATGAATTTTTCGTAACCCAAGTTTACACTCCAAACGCTGGCGACGGTCTCAAACGCTTGGAAGAACGTCAAGTCTGGGATGTCAAATATGCTGAGTACTTGGCTGAACTAGACAAAGAAAAACCAGTCCTTGCGACCGGTGACTACAACGTAGCCCACAATGAAATCGACCTTGCAAATCCTGCTAGCAACCGCCGTTCACCAGGATTTACCGACGAGGAGCGTGCTGGATTTACCAACCTCTTGGCAACCGGATTTACGGATACCTTCCGCCACATTCACGGCGATGTTCCAGAACGCTACACTTGGTGGGCACAGCGCAGCAAGACTTCTAAAATCAACAATACAGGCTGGAGAATCGATTACTGGCTGACAAGCAACCGCGTGGCTGACAAGGTGACCAAGTCTGATATGATTGACTCCGGTGCGCGCCAAGACCACACACCCATTGTCATGGAAATTGAACTTTAATGGACTATCAGCCTGTCATTCCCGAATTTGTGGTATCTGACCTCGAACAGTCGCGTCACTTCTACTGCGACTTGTTGGGATTCTCTGTCGAATACGAGCGCCCCGAGGAGAAATTTCTCTTCCTCTCGCTTGAAGACTGCCAACTTATGCTAGAAGAAGGCAGCGCAGAAGAATTAGCTCAGCTGACCTATCCTTTCGGGCGCGGTGTCAATATTTCCTTTGGCATTGCAGATGTTCCTCAGCTCCACCAAAAACTGCTGGAAGCTGACTATCCTATCCATCGTCCCCTGACAAAAAGAGAATTTCGAGTAGGAGATAGCTTTATATATCCCCATGAATTTGCGATTTTAGATCCAGATGGTTATTTTTTAAGATTTAGCGAGTAGAATAATAAAGACTGGGAAAAGTCTTTAAAGTTAGAAAAAGGCATATTGTCAAGTCTTGAAAAATCTTGATAATATGCCTTTTATGATGGAAAAATCTTCTAATACTCTTCGAAAATCAAATTCAAACCACGTCAGCGTCGCCTTACCGTACTCAAGTACAGCCTGCGGCTAGCTTCCTACTTTGCTCTTTGATTTTCATTGAGTACAAATGTTAGTTTATAATTAAAAATTTGTCTATTTTTCTTCATTTTGTTCGTTTTTAAAACCAAAACACTAACAAAATATTTGATTTATAAAGTTATTTAGTGTAAAATAAAAACATTAGCTCAAGCCTATTTGAAATTGAATATCATTTTACTTGTTTATGTCGTGAATTGGCACGACGTTTCTACAAGGTGCCGGAACACCTAACAATAAGTAAGTCAGAAGTGAGGTATGGTCGTTTTTGCCATGCCTATTTTGGGGACTTACTTAGATATTAAGTAGGTCCTTTTTCTATTTCTTGCTAGAAACTATAAACAAGCAAATGGATTAGCTTTTAGACTTTAGGAGGTCTTATGAAATTACTAGAAGAGCGCATCCTCAAGGATGGGCATATCTTGGGTGACAACATCCTCAAGGTGGATTCCTTTTTAACCCACCAAGTTGACTTTAGCTTGATGCGAGAGATTGGTAAGGTTTTTGCGGAAAAATTCGCTGCTGCTGGCATTACCAAGGTCGTGACCATTGAAGCGTCAGGTATTGCCCCAGCCGTTTTTACAGCTGAAGCCTTAAACGTTCCCATGATTTTTGCTAAAAAAGCTAAGAACATCACTATGAACGAAGGTATCTTAACTGCCCAAGTTTACTCCTTTACCAAGCAAGTGACCAGCACCGTTTCTATCGCTGAAAAATTCCTCTCATCAGAGGACAAGGTTTTGATTATCGACGATTTTCTTGCTAATGGCCAAGCTGCCAAAGGCTTGATTCAAATCATCGAACAAGCTGGTGCCACAGTCGAAGCTATCGGTATTGTAATTGAAAAATCCTTCCAAGATGGCCGTGATTTGCTTGAAAAAGCAGGCTATCCTGTCCTATCACTCGCTCGTTTGGATCGTTTTGAAAATGGTCAAGTCGTATTTAAGGAGGCAGATCTCTAATGCAAACTCAAGAAAAACACTCGCAAGCAGCCGTTCTTGGCTTGCAGCACTTACTAGCCATGTACTCAGGATCCATCCTGGTTCCCATCATGATTGCGACAGCTCTTGGCTATTCAGCTGAGCAGTTGACCTACCTGATTTCCACTGATATCTTCATGTGTGGGGTAGCAACCTTCCTCCAACTCCAACTCAACAAATACTTTGGAATTGGACTCCCAGTCGTTCTCGGAGTTGCTTTCCAGTCGGTCGCTCCTTTGATTATGATTGGGCAAAGCCATGGTAGTGGTGCTATGTTTGGTGCCCTTATCGCATCAGGGATTTACGTGGTTCTTGTTTCAGGCATCTTCTCAAAAGTTGCCAATCTCTTCCCATCTATCGTAACAGGATCTGTTATTACTACGATTGGTTTAACCTTGATTCCTGTCGCTATTGGAAATATGGGAAATAACGTTCCAGAGCCAACTGGTCAAAGTCTCTTGCTTGCAGCTATCACTGTTCTGATTATCCTCTTGATCAACATCTTTACCAAAGGATTTATCAAGTCTATCTCTATTTTGATTGGTTTGGTTGTTGGAACTGCCATTGCTGCTAGCATGGGCTTGGTTGATTTCTCTCCTGTTGCGGCAGCACCACTTGTCCATGTCCCAACTCCACTCTACTTTGGGATGCCAACCTTTGAAATCTCATCTATTGTCATGATGTGTATCATCGCAACGGTGTCTATGGTTGAGTCGACTGGTGTTTATCTAGCCTTGTCTGACATCACAAAGGATCCAATCGACAGCACGCGCCTTCGCAACGGATACCGCGCAGAAGGTTTAGCTGTACTTCTCGGAGGAATCTTTAACACCTTCCCTTACACCGGATTTTCACAAAACGTTGGTTTGGTTAAATTATCAGGTATCAAGACTCGCCTGCCAATCTACTACGCAGCTGGTTTCCTCGTCCTCCTTGGACTCCTTCCTAAGTTTGGCGCCCTTGCCCAAATCATTCCGAGTCCTGTCCTCGGTGGTGCCATGCTGGTGATGTTTGGTTTTGTATCGATTCAAGGGATGCAAATCCTCGCGCGCGTTGACTTTGCTAACAATGAACACAACTTCCTTATTGCAGCTGTATCAATCGCTGCAGGTGTCGGACTCAACAACAGTAATCTCTTTGTCAGCATGCCGACAGCCTTCCAAATGTTCTTCTCAAACGGAATCGTCGTAGCCAGCCTACTCGCCATTGTCCTCAATGCAGTATTAAATCATAAAAAGAAATAAGAAAAAGAGGTGTGAACCTCTTTTTTGTTTATAGCTAATGAACAATTATTGTAAAAATAAATCAGCTAAAAATCCTTCTCTTAACATCTCTAAATTGAATACATTCGTAATGTGACTAAATGCTTCTGCTAGTGGTAAGTGTGCTGTTTTCCATCCTTGACCATCAGTAACCCAAACAAATTCAACATTGTCATCTGAAGTAACAACAAATTGACTGAGTTCAGTAAACTCTCCAGCAACCGCTTTTAATTTACTTCCTCCGCCGCCATAATAATTTGTTTCAATCAACCAAACCTTATGTTTTTCTCGGGAATAAACTGCAACATCAAATCTTCTCTCAGACTTATCAACAGGTACTTTAATCCCCCACTTATCTTTAATATATTGAGCTGTAGCTTGAGCTTTCCATTCTAATCTTTGTTCCTGAGAAATTTTTGCTACATGTCTCTCTAAAATCCCCTCCATAGTTGTTCCACTTCGGTTTTTTCGTGCATTACTATCTAATCCAGTCTCCACTCCATAAACATAATCAACTAATGAACGATTAGCATGTTGTTGTAAAAACTTTAATAAACCAGATTTCTCAATAAATTTGATGTAATCATCTATTCTGCTAGTGTCTATCGTTTTGAAATCCAATTGCTCAAAAGACATATTATCGTCATTATCTATTGTCAGAATATCTAAAACATTATCACGACTTGCAATCAAGCTAGGAATTGCTTTTAACAAATTAGGTTGTTTAGTGAATAGGTCTAATGCATCTGAATAGATATCATCTTTACCAATTAAGTAGTTTAAAGTATTCAACTCTAGTTCATACTTCTTTGTCTCACGATCAACTTTCTCCCAATTTACATAATACTCAGGAGTTCTGTTGGTAATTGAGAGAGTATTTAAAAAATTTTGTAATCTATCTTCTGATGATGAAGAAATGTAAGTATTAAAATCCATAATTCACCTTGTAATTAAAATAAACCAAAAAATGTCATGTCGTATTCATCAAGCATTATTTTGATGCCATCCCCTCGTAACATTTCAAAAGTATCACGATATTTATCTTGACCAAAAAAACTTTTATTTCCAACAAATATGAATTGCACAGAAAATGGTTCACCCTCCTGCACACTATCTAACAAACGTTGATAAATACGTCTTTTATTGCCAAAGCCCAGTAGTTTTTCATCAACACTTCCTTCGCTTTCCTGCCATTTTTTCTCAACTATATAAACTGTATGATTTTCAAAATTTATAAATACTTCATCTGGTTTCCATTGTTTAGAATTGGTATTCTTAATCCCCAATTCTTTCAAAAAATCATAAAATCTATATTGAGGCATAATTTTACCAATGATTTCTTCTTCCCCAACTCTAAAAACTTCAAAGCCTTTTGTTGCTTTTCTATCTTTGAAATCTATTTCTTTAACTTCATATCCTGGAAGGGAATCTACTAATTCCGAAAAATCAGTATCTCTTTCAAATTTCAAACCATTAGTCGTCGTTTTGGCTCCTCCTCCATGTTTATTTGGTTTTCTAGCCATAGTTTTCCTCCTCTAATCTTCTTCTAGCTATCTTCAAATATTCTTTTTCAGTATCGATACCTATAAATCTTCTACCTAATCGCTTCGCAACAACACCCGTAGTGCCACTACCAACAAATGGATCTAGAATATAGTCACCCTCTTTAGTGGAGGCCAAAATTATACGTTCCAATA
Source organism: Streptococcus mitis (assembly GCF_047464945.1). Taxonomy (GTDB): domain Bacteria; phylum Bacillota; class Bacilli; order Lactobacillales; family Streptococcaceae; genus Streptococcus; species Streptococcus mitis_EA. The sequence goes on from NZ_JASHAX010000004.1 coordinate 200,885, forward strand.
AATATTCTGGTTTTTGTGTTGGATGCTTACCAGCCCATTTCTCAGCTTTTTTCGTCAAAGCACCTGTCCAAACATCTTTCATTTGCTTACCATCATTTAGCTCTTTCATCAAATCATAATTGTAGTAATGACGAGCTTTTTTATCATTTTTTCTTGCCCATAAAATAGTTTCAGTAGAATGAGTGAAATAACGACAGGATAAATTAGGTGCAGGGTTTGTTTTCTGCCAAGTAATGTTATTTAGAATTTTAAAACCTTCTTGCTCTAATGCCATTCCAACTGAGTAAATATTATGTAAACTCCCCGAAATCCAAATAGTCCCATTAGGCTTCAAAACTTCTTTTGCTAAACGAATCCATTTACGATTGAATTCGTGCTTTTCCTCAAAGGAAGAAATCTTATCCCAGTCACCTTTATCTACAGATACAACCTGTCCCCCAGAATTTGATATACCACCGTTACTCAAAAAATATGGAGGATCAGCAAAGATCATGTCCATGCTTTCTGGTTTCATTTTCGATAATAACTTAAACGTATCTGCATGAACAAGAATCATTTTATCTTTATTATAGTATGGTTTTGTCATTAAAACACCTCCATACTTATATTCGTTATTTTTCATAATTTGTGACTATAATTTCAGAAATTTTTCCTCGACTTGAAGATTTTGCTCCATTAGTTCGGATAGCTTCAACATGATGGATATTAAAATCTCGATACAACTCCTCTACCAAAAAACTAGAGGAGTTTGATAACATAACATAAGCCCCTGCATCACTCAATTTCTTAAAGGTATCTCTTAATCTTACTTGATCATCATATGAAAACCCCTCATGAGTGTAGGAAGTAAAGGCACTTGTCTCTGACAATGGAATATACGGGGGATCAAAATATACAAAATCCCCTGGTTGAACATCCAAAACAGCCTTTTCAAAATCTCCTTTTTTAATTTCTATTTGATTATTATTCAGATAAGTTGAAATAGCAGATATCAAATTATCATCAACAATTTTAGGATTTTTATAACGACCATAAGGTACATTAAACTGATTCTTAGAATTCACGCGATATAAACCATTAAAGTCTACTCTCAACATATAGAGAATACGTGCTGCCCTTTGTACTTCAGACATCATATCTATTCTTTCATCACGATCAGCAGAACGTAAATCTAAATAATATTCTTTTGAATTATATTCCTGATGAACTTTCAAAATTTCAATCAATTCTTTAGGATTGTCCTTAATTTGTTGATAGCAATTTATTAGTTCAGCGTTAAAATCATTAATAACTGCATCTTTAGGAGCTAAATCAAAAAATAAAGCTCCACCTCCAACAAAAGGTTCGAAATACCTGTTATAGGTTTTAGGCATTAATTCTCTAATAACAGGCAATAATTGTCTTTTACCACCTGTCCATTTCGTGAACGGTTGTAAAGTAACTTCCTTTATTTCTTTTATCTTCATGATTTTAATTATACCATAGAAATTAAAACACAACTCTTGTATTTTCTACCACATTACTAAATTTTCTATTTTAGAATTAAATCATATCAATATCAAAAAATGAGTAAGGCAAATTTTATAAATTCCAAAATTCACCTCACTCTATTAAATTACTCTTTATATCCTCACCTGTCTGTCTTCTGACCGCTGTCCTGTGACAAACATGGTAAAGGTTGCTTTGCAGACGTTTCTGCCTTCTTGATTGGTGATATCGACATCTACCACACAAGTTGTGCGACCTTGATGGACACATTCTCCTTTTATTGTCAATACATCATCAAGTTTTCCTGCCTTGAGGTAGTTGATAGAAGATTGGAGTGTCACTCCATCAAGTCCCAAAGATATGACCACCAAACCACTGATCTGGTCGCAAAGGGTAAAGAGATAGCCACCATGGGCATTGCCATAGTAGTTGAGCGACGAGTCCACTACTTTGGTCGTCACCACAACGTGACCATCTCTCATTTGTTCAATTTCGTAATTTTCAAAGGCAGATATAGCGTCAAAATGAAAGTCTTTCATCGTTTCCTCCTGATATTTCAAACGACACTATGATACTACTTTTTATAGGACTGTGCAAGGAGAAAGCTCCTAGTCTGGCAAAATTCCGACCTGCTCCACAAAGCGCATAAAGGCCGCCTGTCCCTGTTCCGTTTGCTTGTAGACTCCTGCATCCTCAAGAACACGCGCAAAGATAGCACCCACAGAGTCCTTGACGATTTCAAGAGCTTTTTCTTTATCCGCTAGATCTGGATGTTGGGCTTTGAGTTGGTCTGCCCATTCCTGATGATAGTCGACAACTGCATCAGCTTCTCCTACAAGATAGCTAGCGACTTGCTCCACTTCTTCTTTCAGACGTGGTGGCAAGATTGCCAAGCCCATGACCTCAATCAAGCCGATATTTTCCTTCTTGATATGTTGGACATCCTTGTGGGGATGATAGATACCATCAGGATGCTCTGGCGATGTTTGATTATCTCGTAAAACCAAGTCCAACTCAAACTGTCCATCGCGTTTACGGGCAATGGGTGTAATAGTATGGTGTGGTGTTCCATTACTTTCTGCCAAGACTTGCACACTTAAATCTGAATATTGGCGCCATTCCTGCAAAATCTTGTCAGCTAAGTTGATCAAATCTTCTTTAGAATCCGAAGTCAAACGCAACACTGACATTGGCCACTTAACAATTCCAGCCTTGACCTGCTCAAAACCAACAAAAGAGAAAGTCTTTTGCAAGGGAGCCAATTCCATAGGAAATACGTGACGGCCTCCCTGATAGTGGTCATGAGTCAGAATAGAGCCCCCCACAATCGGCAGGTCGGCATTAGAGCCTGCAAAATATTCTGGAAACTGCTCTACGATAGCCAACAGACATTCAAAACTCTGACGACTAATGGCCATGGGACGATGCTGGCCATCTAAGAAAATACAGTGCTCATTAAAATAAGCATAGGGCGAATACTGGAAGCCCCACTCCTGACCAGCCATTTCAAAACGGATAATCCGGTGATTGCTACGGGCTGGGTGGTTGACTCGACCATGGTAGCCCTCATTCTCTAGACAAAGCTGACACTGAGGATAATTACTAGCTTGCACCAACTTGGCTGCCGCAATCTCTTTGGGTTCCTTTTCAGGCTTAGAGAGGTTGATGGTAATTTCAAGTTCACCGTAATCAGATGGAACACGATAAGCAATATTTTTAGCAATGGCCTTGAGTTTGATGTAGTCATTCTTCTGACTGAGTTGGTAGAAATCCGCTATCGCTTGCTCAGGAGATCGGGCATAGGTCGCCCAAAAGTCACGATTGACCTGACTTGGACAAGGGGTCACCAAGTCCATCAGTTCAGCACCAAGAATTTCACGCGCAGTCTGACTATCCTCAATCGTCTCTAATCGAACGGCTTCCTCAACCAGCTGGTCCTTGAGGTCAATCAATTTATCCAGATTGGTCTCAACTTCCAAAACACCATCTCCCACTCGTGCCAAAACACGATTAGTCAGGTAGATTCGATCCATTTCCTCAAAGGTACTTTCAGTAATAACATGTGTTACAAATTTATCTACTAAGGTCACTATAGAGCCTCCTTTGGACTAGTCAAGGACGCGAGTGCCACCTGCAACTTCAGCGATATAGAAGCTTGGAGCGTAGCCAACTACTTCCTCGTAGTGTTTTCCAACAGCTTCCTTAAAGGCCTCAACAGTATCTTTTTGAACCAAGGCAATGGCACAGCCACCAAAACCAGCCCCTGTCATACGAGCACCGAGAACACCTTCTTGTGCCCAAGCTGTGTGAACAAGGGTATCCAATTCCAAGCCAGTTACTTCATAATCATGCTCAAGAGAAACGTGAGAAGCATTCATCAAACGACCAAATGTTTCCAAATCTCCTGCTTGGAGGGCTGCTTGAGCTTTGAGGGTACGTTGATTTTCAAGCACTGCATGACGAGCACGTTTCAAGCGATTTTCATCTTTAATCAGATAGCTGTATTGGTCAAAGGCCCACTCATCCAATTCACCCAAGGTCTGAATATCTAAGGCTGCTTGCAATTCTTCCACTGCTTTTTCACACTCAGCACGACGTTCATTGTATTTAGAGTCCGCCAATTCACGGCGTTTATTGGTGTTCATAATAACAACGACATTGTCCTTCAAATCAAGTGGCACCAAATCGTATTCTAAAGTATTAGTATCTAGGTAAATTGCACGTTGGTCAGCTCCCATACCAATAGCAAACTGATCCATGATACCAGAGTTGACTCCGATAAAGTTGTTCTCTGTTTGTTTTCCGATTTTAACCAAATCCAAACGGTCTAGTTTTAAATTAAAGAGATGCTCTGCCACGACCCCTGTCAAGAGTTCCAAAGATGCTGAAGAGGACAAGCCAGCACCATTTGGAATATTCCCATAAACATAAAAATCAAAACCTTTGTCAATCACGTGCCCAGCTTCTTGCAAGAAATGAAGAACCCCTTTTGGATAGTTGGTCCAGCTATGCTCCTTTTCAAACTTGAGGCCTGCAAGAGGAACTTCAATGATCCCCTTGTCCTCAAAGTTGGCTGAGTAGAAACGTAAAACTTGGTCGTCACGCTTGCGAGCTGCACCGTAAGTTCCCAAGGAAATAGCAGCTGGAAAAACGTGCCCACCGTTGTAGTCTGTGTGTTCACCAATCAGATTGATACGACCTGGTGAGAAGAAAGTTTGGTCTGCTTCTTGACCAAAAACAGCAAGAAAGTCTTTGCGAAGGGCTTCAGCAGTAAGATGTTGTGTCATATGAATTCTCCTTTGACTGTCCGTTAAGTCACCTTAACGTGTAATCGTTTTCTTCTATTGTATCCAAGGCATTTGCCAAGGTCAATCCTTTTTACTAAACTTTTACTAAACTATCGGTAAAAAGCAGAAAAATATGATATACTAACCTAAAAGGAGGAGGATTTATGGCTACATTAAAAGACATCGCACTGCTAGCCTCTGTCTCTATTGCAACCGTATCCCGTGTTCTCAACCGCGACCAGAGCCTATCTGTTACAGAAGAAACCAGACACCGTATTTTAACCGTTGCTGAAGAGCTGGGCTACACTAAGCACCTCAAGACAGGCGAGTCCCACAAACCCAAGCAAAAGATTGCCATTATCCAATGGGTCAGCGAACAAGGGGAGCTGGACGACCTCTACTACTACCAGATTCGCCTAGGCATAGAAAAAAGAGCCCAAGAACTGGACTATGATATCTTACGCTATTTTAATGACCATCCTTTTACCCTAAGCGAAGAAGTGATTGGGATTCTCTGCATCGGAAAATTTAGTCGAGCTCAGATTTCTGCCTTTGAAGAATACCAAAAGCCTCTTGTATTTTTAGACAGCGATACCCTTTCTCTGGGACACACCTGCATTATCACGGATTTTTACACTGCCATGAAACAGGTTGTCGATTATTTCCTCAGCCAAGGGATGGACCGTATCGGAATTCTAACAGGCCTTGAGGAAACAACAGATCAAGAAGAAATCATTGAGGATAAGCGGCTGGAGAATTTTAAAAACTACAGTCAGACAAAGGGAATCTATCATGATGAATTGGTCTTTCAAGGAAGATTTACGGCCCAGTCTGGCTATGACTTGATGAAGGAGGCTATTCAGAGTTTAGGAGACCAACTCCCAGCAGCCTTTTTCGCAGCCAGTGATAGTTTAGCCATCGGTGCCCTCCGTGCCCTCCAAGAAGCTGGAATCAATCTGCCAGACCGTGTCAACCTCATTTCCTTTAACGACACTAGCCTGACCAAGCAGGTCTATCCTCCCCTCTCCAGCATCACCGTCTATACCGAGGAAATGGGCCGAGCAGGCATGGATATTCTTAACAAGGAAGTCCTCCACGGTCGGAAAATCCCTAGCCTAACCATGCTGGGAACTAGACTGACTTTGAGAGAAAGTACAAGGAATGATTAGGATTACAAAACGACCTCTATCAAGGCCGTTTTTTCTAATGTTGATGCTCATAACTCCTCTCCAAGTCACACGCCTTACGCTTATGTTCTCGGTGACTTTCTAGGTCAGCATCCACCTCAATGGTAATATTTTGGAAACTACAATCTTTGAGGAAAATTCGAATAGATTCTTTACAAGCTTCCATATTTCCCATTTCTTTTATACAAACATGGACAATGGCATTTTTTTCCAAACCATCCATAGTCCAGAGATTAAGCTGATTAAGGCTAGCCACATTGTCCAATCGCTCCAGGCCACTCTTTACTTTCTTGATATTAATACCTTCCGGCACAGCATCCAAAAAAATCTTGACTGTAGACCAAAAACGTGGAAGGGCTTTTGAAAGAATAAAGAAAGAAATGACAAGGGACAAAAGCGGATCTAGGATATACCAATCCGTAAATCGAAGAATAATGGCCATCAAGATAACAGCCACCCAACCCAAGGTATCTTCCAGAAAATGCAGACTCAGAATAGACTCATTCTTTGTCTTTCCCTTACCAACCACTAGACTCGCTAACACATTAATAGTAATCGCAATAATTCCTAACCAGAAAATCCCCTCGTCATTGACTGGTTGCGGATTTAAAATCTTCGTAACATTTTCCAAAATGACTAGAACAGATCCTGTCATGAGTATTATCGCTGTTAGCAAGGCTCCTAGCAGACTAAACCGCTTATAACCCAAGGTGTACTGATTATCTTCTTCACGATTAGAGATGGTTTCTAGAAAAGCTGATATTCCAATTGCAATTGCATCTCCCAAGTCATGCACAGAGTCAGCAAGAACAGCGCTCGAACCAAATACTCCAGCTGCAATAAACTCGACAATGGCATAAGTCAAATTTAAGAAAAAAGCCACCCAAACAGCATATTTTGCCTTCATATTTCTCATTCCTTTGTTATAATAGATTCATGAACATCTTGTTCATTATCATTATCTACTAAAACTCAAAGAAAGGATAGAAGCAAAAGGTCAGCTTTATTCAGTTCTGAACAATTTGCCTCAAGTGTCCATATGACTAAGATTGACCGCCGTATCAGTAAAACAAAAAAAGCCATCTATCAAGCTTTTCTACAACTTTTGAATGCTAAGGGCTACGAGGCCACTACTATTCAGGATATCATTGATCTCGCAGATGTGGGACGTTCTACCTTTTACTGTCACTATGAGAGCAAGGAGCTACTTCTGGATGAGCTCTGTCGCTACCTCTTCCATCATCTCTTTGAAAGAGAGCAAGCTATTTTAACAGAGGATTATCTCACCCACATCTTTCTGCATTTTCAGAAAAATCAAGACCATATCACCAGTTTACTATTCTCCAAAAATGACTACTTCCTTCGTCAACTCCAGAGAGAGTTGGAGCACCACGTCTATCCCATGCTGGCTGATGATTTGAAAGAAACCCACCCAAGTCTGCCTGCTTCTTATCTCCAACACTTAGTTGTTACCAACTTTATCGAGACATTGACCTGGTGGCTAAAAAAAGGACCAGACTTCACAGAACAAGAAGTTGTCCAGTTTTATCTAGACCTTCTCATTCCTAAAAATTGAATACAGAGTAGAGCTCAGTTGCCTTATACCTAGGCTAATGAGTTTTTACTTTTTCAACAAGAAAAGAGGATCCGCCAATCCTCTTTTTCATCATATCAAATCCTTGATTTTCAACATTATCTGTTTTAACCGAAAACTCAAAACAGCACTTTCAAACATCTTTTCCTAGTTAGGTAAGTCAGTATTCTGCTTTGCTGCCTTACTCTACTGGTACCGACCAACTAGACTGTTAATGAGATAAATCAAGTATTTCCCTTGGATTTGCAGGCTTTCTCCCCACCAGAGATAGATTGAAAAGACATTAGTAGCAGCCCAGAATATCCGCTGTTCACGGTAAACAGCTGTCATGAGGATTTGCCCTACACCATTGGTCGCATCAATGATAGAATCACGATAGGGACGATTAGCTCCGATAGACTGATAAATAAACCCAAAGGCCAACCACCAAAGAACACTAATAGAAAGATACTTTGTCCAACCCTTGCCGTCTAGTTTACGTGCGACAAACTCTTGTTGTTCTTTCTTAAACTGGGCTTGATAAATCCAAACCAAGAGACCAATTGGCTGCATAATTGTAAAATAGAGAGTTGTCAAAACCTCACCATAGAAGCCTTTTTGAAGGGCAAGCACCAGATAAATGATGGAATTAATCAAACCAAATAGGTAGTTACTAGCACGACCTTCAGCTTCTCAAAGAGCAGAAAAAAGGTTAGTAAGACTTGAGAGATGAATCATTTTAAAGGCAAACAATTACAACAAGACGTCATCATTGTCGCTGTTGGTTATTACCTACGTTACAATCTGAGCTATCGTGAAGTTCAGGAATTGCTTTATGACCGTGGAATAAATGTTTGTCACACTACGATTTATCGGTGGGTTCAAGAATACAGCAAAATCCTCTATCATCTCTGGAAAAAGAAAAATAAACAGTCCTTCTATTCGTGGAAAATGGATGAAACCTATATCAAAATTAAGGGGCGTTGGCATTATCTCTATCGAGCGATTGATGCGGACGGTTTAACATTGGATATCTGGTTACGAAAGAAACGTCGAGCAGACGATAACAGCTATAAGTTAGAAGATACCGCCTATCAAGAAGATAAAGCACGCAAAGCAGAAACCGAAGATAAGCTAGCTATTGAAGCAATGAAAAGCAAGTACACCACGCTATTGCTAGAAAATATGTTGCTAAGTCCGTTTGAAATGCAAGATACAAAAATCATGGCAGGATTGCAAGTCCATGTTTACCCCCTCTATGACGAACTGAAAGAATTAAGAGGGCTAAATAGCGTTAAAGACCACTTGTCTTATGTTGCCAACAGACGTGAAGAATATTCTAAGCATAATATCGCACGCTACCTCAAAAAAGCCATTGAACAATATCTACCAACGGTTAAAAGGCAGGACTTAAACCATGAGTGAAGACTTAAAAACGATCAAAGAGCTGGCGGATGAGTTGAGTGTTACAAAACAAAATATTCAATATCACTACCAAAGGTTACCAAAAGAATTACAGCTTAAAAGTTCCAATGGGTCTAATCTAATAAATTCTAAAGCAGAAAAAATAATTTTAGGTAAAGTAGAAAGTAGTAGCAAATCAAATACCAAAGACCAACAAATAGAAAAACTAACTAATTTGTTAGACCAGTAACAACGATTAGCCTTGCAAGATAAAAAGTTGCTAGAAGAATACAAGACGGAAAATGATAACTTAAAAGCCCTCAAAATGCCCTCACAGGAAACAGAATTCAAACACTTAGACAATCAATATAAAGATGAAGTGAACGCTCTTAAAGAGAAGTTGGAAAATTTGCAGGAACAAATCAAAGATCAAAAAAGGATAGAAGAACAAGAAAAACCAATAAAATGGTGGGGACTATGGCGAAAATAGATGATTCAGTTAAAAAGAAAGTTCCAGAATTGCGATTTAAAGGATTCATGGATGAATGGGAACAGCGTAAGTTGGGAGACGAAGTTCGAATAGTGATGGGACAGTCTCCTAATTCAGAAAATTATACTGATGATCCTAATGGGCGCTAAAAATGCGAAGACCTATGAAGACCTATTTTGTATTAGTCAAACAAAAAATCCAAAAGAAATGGTATATGATTATGACCATGAAACAAAGTAAAATCAAACCGAGTGATCTGAGGAAGCACCCGATGATCATGAAACGTTATTAAACACAAAAGTCACCCATGTGAGTTCTTGCCAGAAGCTGAAGTTAATCCTTCAACCTGGAAAACCCGCAGAGGTGACTTTTTCTATACATCTCGATTTTTCTGGCAATAATCATTAACCGATAAATATGTCTGTGAATCACCCAGCGACTCCGCTATGTCCATAATCCGCGGTGGTAGTAATCCCACTCGCTGGACAAGTTCGTGATTGCTGAACAATTCCCGTGGACTGCCGGCGAAGCCAAACTTCCCGTGTTCCATAACATACACCGACTCAAACTCGGCGGCGACCCAATCCATATCATGGGTGATGGTCACAACTTGGTGGCCCGAATCAGCCAACTGATGGAAAATTGCGGTCAACTTGCGCCGGCTTTCCCAATCAAGCGACATCATCGGCTCATCAAATAAATAAATCGCCGGATCCACTGCCAAAACTGTGGCAACGCTCAACAGCTTGCGTTCCGACAATGACAGGTCATATGGACTTTCAGCTGTTTTATCATCCAAGCCAACTCTTTTTAGAGCCGCTAAAGCCCGCCTCGTAATCGTGTCGTGGTCATCCATGACCTGTGCGACACTCCACTCCACCTCTCGTTGAACGGTCGGGTTGAAAAGCTGATCGTCAGGATTCTGAAAAGTAATCCCAACCTTCAGTAACTTTTCGACTGGTTTAAGATCATTAAAATTTTCTCCATCAATCTTAATCACACCGGTTTGTGGTGTCAGCAAGCCCGTCAACAATTTGAAGAGCGTTGATTTGCCAGCACCATTTTGGCCGACAATCGCCACCATCGGATCGGCGAAGTGTTTGTCTCCAACATCCAATCTAAAGGACCGTTCCGGATAAGTGAACGTCAGGTTGCTCAGTTCAATTGTGGACATAACGAACCTCCTTCAGATCAGCGTCATTCACCGGATACCGGCCATCAGCCAAGTGCCAATCCATTTTTTGAGCAAGTTGCTGGATTGTAGGGGCTGGAATCTGCCAGTCAGCTGCCAAATGATTAAACACCTCACCCGGCCTGCCCTGGGCTACCATTTGACCCTCGTGCAGCACCCACACAACGTCGGCGACTTCGCACAAATCGTCAATTTCACTGGTGACAATGAAGACAGTCGTCTCTTTGACTTGGGCCAGCCATTGGAAAAATTGTCGGCGGCCAAGGGGATCCATTTGACTGGTCGGATCATCCATAATCAAAACAGCCGGATTAGCCACAATCGCCGTGGCAATTGCCAACCGCTGGATCTGACCACCGGAAAGGCTCTCGGGACGCAAATTCAGCTGTTCAATCAACCCCATTTGCGTGGCAACTTCTTCAACCCGTTTTTGAATCAGTCCTTCAGCCATTCCCTGATTAATCAAGTCAAAGGCGATTTCATCGGCAACCGTCTCTGCCAACCCGCTTAGTTGGCCAGCTGGATTTTGCAGTACAACTCCATTCATGGCATTATAAACGAGCCAATTGTCAGACACTCGCTGGCCAAACATGTGCCAATCGCCCTCAATCTCAGCAGACACAATTTTGGGAATGACCCCTGCCAGCACACGGCACAAAGTCGATTTGCCGGAGTGGCTATTCCCGATAATCCCAACCACCTGGCCGGTATGAACCTCCGCGTTAATCTTACGCAGTTGTGGTTGCTCAGTACCCAGATAACGGGTGGTCAAATTTTCAATTACAATCCGTTTATCTTCGTCCATATCTTCCACCCAATCAATAAAATTGCCAATCCAGTCAGACCAATGTGCAGCGTCCGCGACAGGCGATACACGCGCTGGGAGGTTCTGACAGTCCGGTTGAGATTATCAAAACCTCTCAGTTGGAGAGAAATCGACCGCGTCATCGATTGATCCAAGGTCTTAATCACCAATGGAATTAGAACCGGCAGGACTGACTTTAATTTCTGAATCAACGTTTTTTGCGGATTGGTTCCGCGAACTTTTTGTGCCTGCTGGATTTTCCGCATATTGCGCATCATTTCCGGCAAAATATAACACACCGACATCAGAACGTAGACGGTTTTATAAGACAATCCGGACAGTTCCAAATAGGCCGCGTTTTCTGAAATACTCGTGGTCACCATAAAAAAGCCACTGGTCAAAATAATCACCAATACTCGACAACCCAGAGTGGTGGCGTAAATCAGGCCTTCTTTGTAGAACGACACCCCAAGCACAGAAAACAGCACAGTTTGATTCCGACTGTAAAATAATCCTTGGATGATCAGCATGGTGCAAATCAGAAACAGGCTGAATCCCAGCGCCTTAAAGGTGGTAGAACTCAATTTGGAAAATAACAATAGCAGTGTTGCGACAAGAATTAATCCGGCCTGAAGCAATAAATTCATACTGGCAAAGCTCAACAACGTCATGTCCAAGATGAACAAGAGCTTAGTAATCGGATCGATCACCTGGTACCACTTGAGCTTGACCCATGGCGCTCCAGAAATCAATGTTTTATCAGTCATCATTTATCATCGCTAAAGAAGTGCACCATCCGCTTCGGCAGCTGACGATAGATGAAAAATGCCAGGTAGGCCACGCAGACTTTATCTAAAATATCCAAGACAAACTCATCGGTAAATGAGGCCAGCCACACTGGTACATGATTGGCGACCATTACCGCAAACAATGAGTCACCCCAAGCGATACCGGTCTGACCACCCCAAAAGATGACGTTGAGTGGCGTTGAAATGACAGCTGAAACGATGGCAATAATAATAGCAGAAACAAATACTCGTCGCGCTGACGAGAACCACCCATTGGCGTGCAAGACTCCGACAGCAATCCCAATTCCGATGCTGGTAATCGCATACACGGTTGAAATTGGCGATAAGGTCAGCCCATAGATCACGTTGTTGATGAAACCACTAATGGCACCGGCAACCGGCCCAGCCAACATGCTGGTAAGAAAGGTTCCCAAAGACCCCAGCCAAACGGGCAACTTTAACCCCTCCGCCAAGGCTTTGGCAACATAGTTAATCCCCACGGCAGCGGGAATCAAAGTCATGGTGGCAGCACTTAACTTAAATTTCCACATACTGGTACGATGAATCGGTTCTGTTTTCATAATCTTCTCCTTTTGTTTTTAAAGAGCCGTGTCTGGATAGACTTTCGGACGCAACGCTCTATTATATATCTACTGAACTGTCTATACACAAGATTTCCATCCTTAGTCGACATGAGCTGGAAATCTTTATTTGTTAAGTAGTTCACAACACATTATACACCTATTTTGTGAATAGTCAAGTGTATTTACAGTAAAATTTTAGAAAATCCTAAAAATTTCCTCTTATTTTCCATTTTAAAAGACATTCTGTAATTCTAATATCAAAAAAGCCCAGACGACATTGTCTGAGCATTCTTCTGTATGGTCATTTAAAGAAGTTAAGTTTAGCATTTTCAAGCTATTTCTTCAACAAACCTTGTTCTTTGAGAAATTCCTTGGCTACTTGTTCTGCTGACTTGCCTTCGACACCGACTTGATAATTAAGCTGGCTCATCTGGCTTTCTGTAATCTTACCAGCTAATTTATTCAGTACAGCTTCCAACTCTGGATGTTTCTTGAGAAGAGCTTCTTTCATGAGAGGAGCCCCCTGATATGGTGGGAAGAGTTGCTTGTCATCTTCCAGGACCTGTAAATCATAACGCGCCAATTCCGCATCTGTCGAATAGGCGTCCGTGATTTGAATATCGCCTGACTGAATTGCCTGATAGCGAAGAGCTGGCTCCATGGTCGCTACATTAAGATTGAGACCATACATTGATTGCAAGCCCTTATTGCCATCTTCACGGTCATTAAACTCGAGAGTAAAACCAGCCTTCAACTGTCCTTCCACTTTTTTTAAGTCCGAAATGGTCTTCAAGCCATATTCTTGAGCAATTTTCTTCGGAACAGCTACAGCGTAGGTATTTTGATAAGACATGGGTTTGAGATAGGCTAGATGATCCTGTTTGGCAATACCATCACGCGCTACATCATAAACCTGCTCTGGCTCATGACTCACTTTCGGTGATGGTTGAAGTAAACTTTCAGTCACCGTACCAGTAAATTCAGGGTAGATGTCAATATCGCCTTTTTTCAAAGCTTCATAGAGGAAGCTTGTTTTCCCAAAATTCGGTTTAACAGTCGCAGTCATACTGGTATTTTCTTCAATCAGCAACTTATACATATTAGCCAAAATTTCGGGTTCTGGTCCCAATTTCCCAGCAATTACCAAATTTTCTTTCTCTTTCTGAGCCAAAAGAGCTGGACTATAAGACAGACCGAGCAATAAGGCCACCAAGGCAAAACCAGAGAAAATCGTCCGCAATTTTGCTTTTTCCATCACTTTTAGTAGGAAGTTAAAGGCAATAGCCAGCACTGCAGAAGAAAGGGCCCCGATTAAAATCAGACTAGCATTATTACGGTCAATTCCTAAAAGGATAAAGGAACCCAGTCCCCCAGCCCCAATCAAGGCAGCCAAGGTTGCCGTACCGATAATCAGGACAGCTGCCGTCCGAATCCCAGACATAATGACAGGCATGGCAAGTGGAATTTCAAACTTCTTGAGGCGCTCCCATCGAGTCATCCCAAAGGCAATCCCAGCCTCTTGCAGACTTGGATCAATTCCCTTTAGCCCAGTGATGGTATTTTGTAAGATCGGAAAAATCGCATAAATCACTAGAGCTGTCAAAGCTGGCAAGGTCCCAATTCCCATCAAAGGAATAAAGAGCCCCAACAAGGCCAAAGACGGGATGGTCTGGAAAATTCCTGCAATCTGCAAGACCCAGTCCGCCAACTTCGCATGATAGCGAAGATAAACAGCCAAGGGAATCGCGATAAAAATAGCTAGTAACAAGGTCAAAAGCGACAACTGCAAATGTTGAGATAGAGCTGTCAACCAATCACTAAAACGATCCTGAAAAGTTGCAATTAAATTAGTCATGAACACTACCTCCAAACAAGTCTGCTACAAAGTCTGTTGCAGGAGCTTTTAAAATCGTCTCAGGATTTGCCACCTGACGAATTTCTCCATCCTGCAAGACAGCAATTCGGTCCGCCAACTTCAAGGCTTCATCCGTATCATGGGTCACAAAAATCGTTGTCATCCCAAACTCTTTATGCAATTCTTTCGTCAGAACCTGCAACTGCTTTCTCGAAATTGCATCCAAAGCCGAAAAAGGTTCATCCATAAGTAAAATCTTAGGCTGACCAATCATGGCACGAACAATACCAACTCGTTGCTGTTCTCCACCAGATAGTTCACTAGGTAAGCGATGCCCATACTCAGCTACTGGTAAACCAACCTTAGCCAAAAGCTCTTCTGTTTTCTGAGCAATTTCTTCCTTAGTCCAGCCCTTCATCTCAGGAATCAGAGCAATATTTTCCGCAACCGTTAGATTAGGAAATAGAGCAATGGCCTGTAAAACATAACCAGTAGAAAGACGAAGTTCACGCTCATCATAGTCTTTGATACGCTTACCATCCATATAAATATTTCCATCAGTCGGTTCCAAAAGACGGTTAATCATCTTGATCATAGTCGTCTTACCGGACCCCGAAGGCCCAACTAAAACCATAAATTCCCCATTCTCAATCCGTAAATTGACATCTCTCAAAACATCTTTTTCTGTGTAGCGCAAGGCTACATTTTTGTATTCAATCATTCTTTGTCCTCATTTTAAAACTTCCCTCGGTTGATCAAGTCTTCTACCTTAGGCATAACTTCCTTATTATCCCAATGCTCCACAATTTTCCCGTTTTCTAGACGGAAGATATCGTACTGGGCATAGGCAAGGCCATCAATCTGAGTCTGGCCATAGCTGACTACATAGTTTCCTTGTCCTAATAGTTGGAAAACAAAGTCGAAAGTGGCCTTTACTTATAAACAGCTAATTTGCTCCATTTTAAACCTCATTTTCACCCTCTTTCAGATTAGCCAAAATTCTTTCTTGAAAGGCTTCAAACTGCCGAATTTCTTCCTCTGAAAATCCTTTGTAAAAGATCGTATCCAATTTCTGACTGACACGATGTCCCACTTCTTTCTGGGACTGTCCCAAGTCTGTTAAAACTAGATACTTCTTACGATTGTCTTCTCCACATGGACTAACAGTTACAAGATTTTGTTCTTCTAGCTTTTTTATCATAGTCGTCAGCGTATTATTAGCAAGTCCAGTCGCAAGCGCAATATCTGTAGCAGTTGCACAGCCTGTTTCACTATTCCATAAAACCGCTAAAATCTTTCCCTGCTCACTCCTATAAAGAGCTTCAGGGTCTTGGCTCAGTAACTTTTGAAAAATCCGCCCATTCAACAAACGAATATGATGGGCTAGCAAATGACTATCTTTCATAACACCTCCAATTTATTTCGATATCGAAATGAATAACGTTATTGTAACACTTATCATTCCAACTGTCAACTATTTCGATTTAGAAATAATTTTTCCCAGTAAAAAAATCTCCTACCCAAAATAGAAGATTTTAATCTTATAAACTTAATCCGTCATGTCCGATACCAAGGTTCGATGCTCCAACGGAATACTGCACATAACTAGCAAGAAAATGAAACCGGACTGAATCCAGAAGAGGGCCAAATCAAAAATTCCGTGCACAGCAACCACTGTAAGGAAAGACAGATAAAGACCGATAATCGGACGTTTCCCCGACTCCTGACTCATGTCCATCATCAAGCGAACAGGAGCGACAGAAGACAAAACTAATAGAATAGTCCCCACAATTCCGTAACTCAGAATCGTGTCAATATACAGACTGTGTGCATGTTCGTGATAAGGAGCATGTATCCGAGGATAAGAGTGCATATAGGTCAATGGACCCTCACCCCAAAAAGGATTTTGCTTAAACAAGGCCATCCCCGCATCCCAAATAGAGATGCGCTCTTCCATAGAAGAATCTAAAGTCCCCATCCGAACTCCCAAATCACTAGAAAAGAGGAAACTCAAGCCGATCGCGAAGACCCCAATACTAAGCCAAAAAGCCTTCCAGTTTTTAATGGTCGTAAAGAGATAGATGATTGCTCCAGCGATAATAGCAGGAAAGGCAGTTCGATTTTGAGTAAAGTTCAAACCAAAGAGATTCACAAAGCCTGCAATCACACAGAATACTTTCAACCAATTCAACTTGGTAGTTGTAAACAGATAGAAGGCAATCATGATACAGAAACAACAAATAATTCCATAATAATTAGGATTAAAGAAGGTCACTTCTGCACGATTCTGATGCCAGACCTGCATATTGGGTGAAAGAAAAGCATAGTTGAATTTCTTCACAATTTGGAAATGCTCTAAACTCGCAAAAGCAGCTGACAATACACTACCAAACAAGACGAGCTGCAAAATCAATCGAAAGAATTTATGTGATAAAATCGACTGATAGTGCAAAAAGAAAACAGTAAATAGAAACATTCCTACTGAAGCCACAAGACCCATCCAATTTTGTGCAAAAACGGATATAACAGTACTATAGCCAAGAAAAAGAAGCAGCATTGGATGCTCCCCCATTTTCTGAAGAATACTTTTCATATCTCCTGTAAAAATCAAACTGATAATATATAAACAGAATACAACTACAAAAAGATAAAAGGGTAAAAAGATACTCAGGATAATTCCCAATAAAATAAGTTCTTTACTAGACAACCCTTTCAGCTTTTCAATAAAGCCTATTGATTTCAAAATGAATCCTTTCTCTCCAAATCAATTGATTCAGATAATAGTAAGCTACCCTTTATTGTACCACTTTTTTAGCAATTTGAAAACAAAGGAAACGTTTCCTAGGTAAAAAAAGGAGCAAAAATACTGAGATTTCAAAACTCAATCTTAACGATTGCATTTTCTCTAAGAAAATCATGCCGTAAATAGTAGGCGTATGTTAAAATAGTAGTAATAAAATATAGATTAGGCGCAACTATACAAACTAGATTCAAATCATATACTATTCTTAAAGAAAGGAAACACTATGAAATCCTACCAAGCCGTCTACCAAATTCTAGCTAAAGAAACCGACTATATCAGCGGAGAAAAGATTGCAGAAGAACTATCACTGACCCGAACATCAATTTGGAAAGCCATCAAGCGTTTAGAACAAGAAGGCATTGAAATTGATAGTATTAAAAACAAAGGCTATAAACTAGTGAATGGAGACCTTATTCTTCCGGAACTTCTAGAACAAAATCTTCCAATTAAAATCAGTTTTAAATCCGAAACAAGATCAACACAACTGGATGCAAAAGAAGCAATTGATTTAGGGAATGAAGCAAACACACTCTATCTAGCTTCCTATCAAACAGCTGGACGAGGCCGTTTTCAACGTTCTTTCTACTCCCCACAAGGTGGCATTTATATGACACTCCATCTTAAACCAAACCTCCCCTATGACCAATTACCATCCTACACACTACTTGTAGCAGGAGCTATCTACAAAGCCATTAAGAACCTAACATTAATAGATGTCGACATAAAATGGGTCAATGATATCTACCTCAAAAATCATAAAATTGGAGGAATCCTCACTGAGGCAATGACGTCTGTAGAAACTGGCTTAGTCACAGATATCATTATTGGAGTAGGAATCAACTTTGCTATCAAAGACTTCCCTCAAGAATTAAAAGAAAAGGCTGCTAGTCTATTTAAAGCACCAGCACCTATAACAAGAAATGAATTAATTATCGAAATATGGCGTGCTTTCTTCGAAACACCAGCAGATGAGTTATTATACCTATATAAAAAACAGTCATTCGTTCTTGGAAAAGAAGTTACTTTCACACTGGATAAAAAAGACTACAAGGGACTTGCTAAAGATATCTCTGAAAATGGAAAACTTTTGGTGCAATGTGATAACGGAAAAGAAATCTGGCTCAATAGCGGAGAAATTTCACTCAAGAGTTGGAAGTAATAATAAACTAGCACAACCATAAAAACGACAATATATAAAGATTTAGTATTTCTTCAGCCCTATACAGTTGTCAAAGAGCACAAAAAACTGGCTCTATAATATTTGTAGTGGGTAACCCCCTATGGATATTATGGAGCCTATTTTGTGTAGAAAAAAAGTCCCATATGACCTATAATGAAAAGCGATCAAACAACTCATTAGAAAGAATCATATGGAACAATTACATTTTATCACAAAACTACTCGATATCAAAGACCCTAATATCCAATTTATGGATATCATCAATAGGGATACACACAAAGAAATCATCGCCAAACTAGACTACGATGCTCCATCTTGTCCTTATTGTGGAAGTCAAATGAAAAAATATGACTTTCAAAAGCCGTCGAAAATTCCTTACCTCAAAACGACTGGTATGCCTACTAGAATTCTTCTGAAAAAGCGTCGTTTCAAGTGCTATCATTGCTCGAAAGTGATGGTCGCCGAGACCTCACTCGTCAAGAAGAATCATCAAATTCCTCGTATTATCAACCAAAAGATTGCGCAAAAGTTAATTGAAAAGACTTCTATGACCGATATTGCCCATCAGCTTTCCATTTCAACTTCAACTGTCATTCGAAAGCTCAATGATTTCCACTTTAAGCATGATTTTTCTCGTCTTCCTGAGATTATGTCCTGGGACGAGTATGCCTTTACAAAGGGAAAGATGAGTTTCATTGAACAAGATTTTGATAATCTCAACATCATCACTGTTCTTGAAGGCAGAACACAGGCTATCATCCGAAATCACTTTCCGCGCTACGAGCGAGCTGTTCGTTGTCAGGTGAAAATCATTACGATGGATATGTTTAGCCCTTACTACGATATTGCCAGTAAACTTTTTCCTAACGCTAAAATCGTTCTTGACCGCTTTCACATTATCCAACATCTAAGCCGTGCCATGAGTCGTGTACGTGTCCAAATCATGAATCAATTTGAGCAAAAATCCCATGAATACAAGGCCATCAAACGCTACTGGAAACTCATTCAACAGGATAGTCGTAAACTGAGTGATAAACGATTTTATCGCCCTACTTTTCGTATGCACTTAACGAATAAAGAGATTCTAGACAAGATTTTGAGCTATTCAGAAGAGTTGAAACACCACTACAATCACTATCAACTCTTGCTTTTTCACTTTCAGAACAAGGAACCTGACAAATTCTTCGGACTTATTGAGGACAATCTAAAGCAGGTTCATCCTCTTTTTCAGACTGTCTTTAAAACCTTTCTAAAGGACAAAGAGAAAATCGTCAACGCCCTTCAACTCCCCTATTCTAAAGCCAAACTGGAAGAGACCAATAATCTCGTTAAACTTATCAAACGAAATGCCTTTGGATTTCGGAACCTTGAAAACTTCAAAAAACGAATTTTTATCGCTCTCAATATCAAAAAAGAAAGGACAAATTTCGTCCTTTCTAGATTTTAGCTTTTCTCCAGCCCACTACAGTTGACAAAGAGCGCAAAAAAACTTCAGATAAGTAATCCAATTAAGTTTTACAAATCTGAAGTTTTTATTCTACTATTCTTAAAAATACAAAAAAAGAGAGTTATAAACCCTCATTAAAACGGAGAATAAGGGATTCGAACCCTTGCGCCAGTTACCCGACCTAACGATTTAGCAAACCGTCCTCTTCAGCCTCTTGAGTAATTCTCCAATTAATGGGCACGAGTGGACTCGAACCACCGACCTCACGCTTATCAGGCGTGCGCTCTAACCACCTGAGCTACGCGCCCAAGTTAAAAACTTGGTAATTTGAACAAAGTTCAAAGCGGGTGACGAGAATCGAACTCGCGACAACAGCTTGGAAGGCTGTAGTTTTACCACTAAACTACACCCGCATACATACTATAATTAAAAATGGCGCGAGACGGAATCGAACCGCCGACACATGGAGCTTCAATCCATTGCTCTACCAACTGAGCTACCGAGCCTTATTGCGGGAGCAGGATTTGAACCTACGACCTTCGGGTTATGAGCCCGACGAGCTACCGAGCTGCTCCATCCCGCGTTAATGAAAAGGAGGATGTGGGATTCGAACCCACGCACGCTTTTACACGCCTGACGGTTTTCAAGACCGTTCCCTTCAGCCGGACTTGGGTAATCCTCCATAATATTCAAATGGACCTTGTAGGACTTGAACCTACGACCACTCGGTTATGAGCCGAGAGCTCTAACCAGCTGAGCTAAAGGTCCAACAAGATCATTATAGCGGCGAAGGGGATCGAACCCCCGACCTCCCGGGTATGAACCGGACGCTCTAGCCAGCTGAGCTACACCGCCATATATCGGGAAGACAGGATTCGAACCTGCGACACCTTGGTCCCAAACCAAGTACTCTACCAAGCTGAGCTACTTCCCGAGTTAAATAGAAAAATGCACCCTAGAGGAGTCGAACCTCTAACCGCCTGATTCGTAGTCAGGTACTCTATCCAGTTGAGCTAAGGGTGCTCATTATATTATGCCGAGGACCGGAATCGAACCGGTACGATCGTTACCAATCGCAGGATTTTAAGTCCTGTGCGTCTGCCAGTTCCGCCACCCCGGCCTCTCTAAGCGAACGACGGGATTCGAACCCGCGACCCCCACCTTGGCAAGGTGGTGTTCTACCACTGAACTACGTTCGCACTGTTTTCTTCTATCTAAAAATGCCGGCTACATGACTTGAACACGCGACCCTCTGATTACAAATCAGATGCTCTACCAACTGAGCTAAGCCGGCTCATTTATTATATCTTAATGCGGGTTAAGGGACTTGAACCCCCACGCCGTTAAGCGCCAGATCCTAAATCTGGTGCGTCTGCCAATTCCGCCAAACCCGCAGATATGACCCGTACTGGGCTCGAACCAGTGACCCATTGATTAAAAGTCAATTGCTCTACCAACTGAGCTAACGAGTCTAAAATAACTTCCGTTATCTTAAACGGTCCCGACGGGAATCGAACCCGCGATCTTCGCCGTGACAGGGCGACGTGATAACCGCTACACTACGGGACCTTTGGGAGTTAACGGGATCGAACCGCTGACCCTCTGCTTGTAAGGCAGATGCTCTCCCAGCTGAGCTAAACTCCCTAGAGCTAAGCGACTTCCATATCTCACAGGGGGCAACCCCCAACTACTTCCGGCGTTCTAGGGCTTAACTTCTGTGTTCGGCATGGGTACAGGTGTATCTCCTAGGCTATCGTCACTTAACTCTGAGTAA